>JAHFAB010000278.1:2247-3739 GCA_023250795.1 Bacteriovoracaceae bacterium | reverse complement strand
AAGAGTAAAAATTTCTTTACCCCTTTTTCCAAATCACTTTCGACTTGTTTAAACAGAGATTCTTTTGTCTCACGAAATACCCCAGTCAAACCTGGGATCGCCTCTTTCTCTCTCAAACCTTCCACTACAAATAGCGGCTGGATCAGTTGCAAAGGACTGACCCTCACTTCCCGAACCAGTTCTCGTATAAAAGGATTTAGCCTTAACCTTCTTTGATCCATTTTCTCCACTCCTGAGGTGACGGAAAAACCGTAAAGTCCAGCCCCTTCCTTCTCAAAAAATGTGCCGTTTTACCAGGCCCACATGCATGATGGGCGTCTTTTGGCACAGATTTTTCCAATCGCTGGTATTGAAAGCTGCTATGCCAGTAGAAATGAGTGGCTTGGCCCAGGATTTGGCCAGAAACTTGTCCTAGTCCTGGGGGCAGAGCTTGCGTTTCATAGACGGGGATCACCTCTCCCACCTCCTCCCAACCGGACGCTTCGGCCTGACAGGCTTGCAAGTGAGTCAAAACGACCCAAGACTTTAGATCTGAAAGCTCCAAAACTTCTTCTTTTAGAGTCGGTTTTAGAAACGAGAAACCCATTCCTTCCGCACACCCTTCCACCCAAACTCCACGCTTTGCGAGCTTAAACCAGCTTTGAACTCCGGAAGTCCAAATTCGGGCGTGCTCTAATTTGGCCTCTTTTGGAAACGCACGCGCATGTGCAATGAAAACGGAGTGACCGCTGAAGTCGGTTTTATTTACATTTAAATACCTGATTTCTGCTTTGCTGCCTGGGCTCTCCATAGAACCATCCCATACACAAATTTCTCCGGGTTCTCGTCTCGGCGCGACCCAATCCAATCTGTCTATAAAACGATCATCGGGCATTTTTCCTCGAACGTAAAAAAGATCTCCAAGCTCAGAAACTTCCATCGAAGTCGCTCCAAATTTCTGATGACAACCCCCACCCCATTCTTTGAGAAACGCGCGCTCACGACTCACATGCCTTGTCGTTTCTGGATCATTATATTGCGACAAGAGTAAACGCAATTCTGTGTCTGACTTTCTGCACTCGATAGCCAGGGCTCCCTGACCCGGAGCCGTGGGACATTCTCTGAGTGGAAGGACCATCCACTTCGCCATACGAAGTAACGTTTTCATTTCCTCTCTTGCGGTAGGATCATTCCAAAGCCTGATTAGGCCTGCAAACGCAAGCACCACTGCATCTAATTTTTTAGGACCCTCCAACCAAAGCCTACTCAATCGAGTGTTGACATTGCCCCGAATTTCTAAAAACTCTAAATGCGGCTTTTGGTGAAACTGGGGCAAGGCCTTTTCCAAAAAATCTGGAATATTTTCCAACCTTCTTGGAGACGAAGTCCCAATGAGGATTTTCTCACCTCTTTTGATTTTCTCAACTATATCTGGAGAAAAAAGAACGACATCTCTTGGATTTTCTCTCCGAGGGATGGCTGAGCAAGCGATATCGGCAGGACGCTCTAAGCT
>JAHFAB010000278.1:0-2237 GCA_023250795.1 Bacteriovoracaceae bacterium | reverse complement strand
GTCTTTGAGCGAATGCACAGTAAAATCTACTTCGCCACTCAATAGAGCCTGATCTAATTCAGCTACGAAAAACTCCTTCCCTTGCACGGCCTGCAGGGGCTGATCCTGTATTCGATCCCCCCGAGTCTCTATTCCAACAAGCTGGACCTTGACGGGAGCGGCATTTTGAATGGAAAGCTGCTCGATCGCGTTCGCAACCGCCTGACTCTGCGCCCAGGCCAAAAGAGAACGTCTGGTACCTAATTTCAAATCACGCATAAATCGGCAAATCTTCCCAGCCATGAGGCAAGGTCAGGGGTCGCGTTGCAGATCCATATCGCAAACGCCACTCAGTTTTTTCTTCACAGGCTGCATGAGCCTGAGCCAGTTTTTCAGTCCGAAAAGAATTTTGAACTTCCTGAAGTTCGAAAAGCGTGTCGAGAGGGTAAAAATCTAAAAGCTCATTCCACACGCCCGCCTCTTTTCCGAGTCCCCCCAGATGAAGGATCGATCGCCCTGGATTTTTTTTCCAAAACTCTACTCTCTGTGGATCGTGGACCGAATCATACGGAATGCATAAAACAACATGGGAGATTTTCTGCCACGCCAGACTTTCCTCTGTTTGATCGCTCCTAGCCCAAGTTTTCACCACGAAGTCTTTTAGCCAAGGTTTGATAGACCCCGCAAGACTTCCTGATCCTACTAAAAGAACGGTTTCATGATTTTGAATTTTCACAGCCCTCTGCAAAAACTTTCGAACCAAACTTCCGTAAGAAACACTTCCCAAATTTTGTAGGTACTCGGACCTGATCTCTTTCGCGTCTTCCAAAAGCTTTTGAATGAGTTTTCCAAACCTCTTAGCACTCTGAAATTTTTCCCATGCGAGCTTAAACTGTCCTAAAATCTCCGTTTCTCATTTGAGCTCACTCTCTATACCTGACAAAAGTCGCAGTAAAAATAAATAGGCCTCTGCACCCCTGAAGTATTGGGTGTAAGACCGGGGGTTCTGACTTAATTCAGAAAAAGAACTGTCATGAAAAATCCAAATTTCTCGCAGGCAGGTGTTCAAATAAAACGCCCCCTCAGTTTTCATGAGACCGCAATCAGACGACCTCTCGCTTTTTGGGCGATGACATACATGAAGCAAATTGAGTTGCATGGTCCCCGATTCTACCCAATCCAGTTTCCGAATTGTCACAGAATCGTCATGAGGGTGGTTTTTTAGAATTTTTTCTGATAACCCCTTTTGCTATGTCCTCACTGATTCGAGTCTACATTGATGGTGCATGCTCAGGTAACCCTGGCCCTGGAGGTTGGGGTGCGATTCTGATTTTTCCGGAGCAACACGTCATTGAGCTCGGGGGGGGGGAGAGCCAGACGACCAACAATCAGATGGAGTTGACCGCAGCGCTTCAGGCCTTGATTCATTTGGAAAAAACTTCTGGCTCAGTGCAGCTCTTTGTAGATTCCAAATACGTCATTGATGGAATTACAAAGTGGTCGATCAACTGGGAAAAAAATGGATGGAAAACCAAAGAGAATAAGCCAGTACTCAACCAAGAGCTCTGGAAAAAACTAAGAGCAGTAGTAAAAAATCGGCGAGATTCCCTGATCTGGACCTATGTCAAAGCTCACAATGGAAATCCTGGAAACGAACGCGTGGATGAAATTGCCGTAAGTTTTTCTAAAGGAATAAGTGCACGATTGTTCGAAGGAACATCGGGCGAATATTCAAAAAAATATCGTATTCGCACAGGAGACTCTTAATGTCCTTTGACCCTAATGCAGCATCAGAAAAAAAATCTGGTATTTTTGGTCTTCCCTCAAAAGAGGCTAACGCAAAAATCATTTTCATTCCTGTACCTTGGGAAGCCACCACCTCATACGGAGGAGGAACATCGAAAGGACCCTCAGCCATATTCGAAGCGAGCAAGCAAGTGGATCTGTTTGATTTGGAATTGGGAGATTTTTACGAAGCTGGGCTTTTCATGCTGCCAGAATCAGCGAATGTGAAAAAGTGGAATAAAGAAGCTAAAGCAGCCGCTAAGAAAAAATCTCTAAAACGTGTTAATGAATTAGGACATAAGATCAATGATTTTGTATTTACAGAAACAAGACGAGTCTTAGAGGCTGGAAAAATCCCAGCCATTGTTGGAGGCGACCACTCAGTCCCTTTTGGAGCTTTCCAGGCGATTGCTGAAAAATATCCCTCCTATGGCATTTTACATTTCGACGCGCACTCAGATACTCGAAAAGCA
>JAHFAB010000277.1 GCA_023250795.1 Bacteriovoracaceae bacterium | reverse complement strand
TTTTGAGTGGAAAACCGGAGTACCCCCTTTACATGGCTGGCCGGATTTTTGAATTTTTTAACATGTTTCCTGCTGGTACCTAAAGTATTTTTTTATATGCTCTTCACAGGTTTAAAAAACACAGCCACCATCGCAAAAGTTACAAGTAACATGACCGTGGAAAGTGCATTGATCTCAGGGCTTACTCCAAACTTGATCATCGAATATATTTTGAGAGGAAGGGTGTCTGATCCAACGCCAGCGGTAAAAAATGTAATCAGAAAATCATCAAAAGAAAGAGTAAACGCCATCAGAGCTCCTGAAAAAATCCCTGGCCAGATGAGCGGGAACGTAATTCTCCAAAACGTCTTCCAAGGAGTAGCCCCTAAGTCTTTCGCGGCTTCCTCGAGAGATCGATCAAAGTCTTGTAGTCGAGCTTTCACAGTTATAATGACGTAAGAGACACTGAAAGTGATATGGGCCAAAATGATGGAAAAAGATCCAAGGGTCACTCTTAATATGACAAACCAAATGAGTAGAGCTAGGCCCAAAACGAGCTCTGGCATCATCATGGGGATGTGGGTGAGCACGTTTAAAAACTCTCGTCCCGGAAACCGTTGTCTTTGTAGAGCCAGAGCAGCTGAGGTACCAAGGAGTGTCGCAAAGAGTGTGCTCCACAGTCCAACCCAAAGGCTGAGTTGAAACGCGTCTAGCACTTGTGCATTTGAAAAAACTTTTCTGTACCATTCTAGAGTCCAAACACGTGAAACTCCATCTCCGAGGTAGGGCCCAATAAAAGATTCTACAACAAGAGCAAGCAGTGGAATATAAAGAATCAGAAAAGCGAAAAAAGTGATCCCTTTTGCAAAGTAGGGTGAAGGAGGTCTAGGCTTTTCTTGAGGCTTCATGAGGGTTCTCTTGCGTTTTGAGATAAACAACTAAACTCACTAAAACACTGAGGATCAAAATCATCGAAAGGGCGGATCCAAAAGGCCAGTCTCTCGATTTTAGAAACTGTTCTGTGATCAAGTTTCCAATTAGCATGGTTTTTGCTCCACCTAAGATATCGGGAATGATAAATTCTCCCAAAGCACAGGGGAATACGAAAATAATTCCAGCGACGATGCCTTGTTTTGTGAGGGGAATCAAAACTTTCAAAAGTATGTTTACGGAGCTAGCGCCCAAATCTTTTGCCGCCTCCAGTAAAGTAAAGTCGAATTTTTCAAGTGCAACATAGAGTGGCAAAACCATAAAAGGAAGGTAATTCGTGACCATCCACAACCATACTGAAAAGGCAGAGTTATTAAACACAATCGGTTCCGCCAATATTTTCAGAGAAAGGGCGATTTGGTTTACCGGGCCGTGTTCTCCCAGCAAAACCTTAATCGCATAGGCACGAACAACAAAATTAGTCCAAAAAGGGATCACCACTAGCATGAGCAATACGGAGCGCATTGTAGCGGAAACTGTGGCCATGACGTAGGCCATGGGGTAGCCGATGAGTAGACATGAGATCGTAGTGAGGGCAGCTAGCTTTAAACTACTGAGAAAAATTCTAAAATAAATCCAATCTTGTGCGCGGAAGTAGTTTTCTAGGGAAAATGTATAAACGATTCCACCATATGTTCCTTTGGTGGCAAAGCTATAGATAAATAAAATACAGAGTGGAATCAGTAAAAACCAGAGAAACCATCCTAGTGTAGGAAGGATGAGAAGGGGAGGCGAACGAAGAGCTTTAGGCATGAGTTTCTCTGAGTGCCTCCTCTTTTCCCATGAGCAAACAATCTTCGGGAGTCCAAGCGACAAAAATCCGATCACCCAGTTGAAATCCCTTCCGTGATGTGACAGAGGTGTTGGGTTGGGCTACCATCAAAGCAGGAACATCCGCTTCTTTGGGTTGAATAAACAAATGAGTCATCGATCCTTGATAGAGGACTTCTTTGAGATTTCCCTCAATCACGTTTTGTTCAGGACCCGGTGGAGACTTAAGCGCTTTGAGTTTTTCTGGGCGCATCAGAATGCGAAGTGAGGTTCCAGGTTGGACGGCTGGCAAAGGGCGGGAGCCGTCTTTCGAGGGTTTGACTTGGATTTGTCTTTTACTGAACCCTTGAACAATCACTCCGTCTTCTCGACTCTCCCTGACTTCACCCTCGAGCGAATTAATCGAACCGATAAACTGCGCTACAAACAAGGTGCGAGGATACTCATAGATCTCTTGGGGTGTTCCTACTTGTTCTACAACTCCGTGATTCATCACAGCAATGCGATCAGAGAGTGTGAGGGCCTCTTCTTGGTCGTGTGTGACAAAAATAAAGGTATGTTTCAGGCGCCTTTGGAGAGAGAGCAATTCTATTTGCATTTGCTGTCTGAGTTTCAAATCAAGAGCCGAGAGTGGCTCATCTAAAAGTAAAACTCTGGGCCTATTAATAAAGGCCCTAGCGAGCGCGATTCTTTGTTGCTGTCCACCAGAAAGCGTGTCCACACTTCTTTCTGAAAAATTTTCCATCTTTACAAGGGCTAGAGCCTCTAAGACTCTTGTCTGAATTTCTGAGCGCGAAGTCTTTTTCATCTGCAGACCGAAAGCAACGTTTTGCCAAACACTCAAGTGAGGAAAAAGAGCATAACGTTGGAAAACCATGTTAAAGGGCCTTAAGTGGGGAGGAAGAGTGTCAACTCGATTTTCATCTTGAAGAATTTCGCCTGAAGTTGGAGATTCAAACCCTCCGAGCATTCGTAATAAGGTGGTTTTTCCACACCCACTTGGACCCAAGAGCGAGAAAAATTCTCCTTCTTGGATAGTCAAATTGACATTTGACACAGCTTTCGTAGAACCAAACGATTTATGGAGGGCCCTGATTTCTAACATGGTCTTGCGCGTTATATATCAGAGAAATCGAAATGGGCAAATATAGAATAAAAAAAGCCCGTCTTCATGAAAGAAAACGGGCTTTCGAACCTTGGTTCAGAAAAACAGTGTTATCTCACTGCGTCTTTGAACTCGCGTCCTGCACGGAACTTTGGAACCGTCATTGCAGGAATTTTGATTTCTTTGCCTGTTTGAGGATTGCGGCCTAAACGAGCTTTTCTTTTGGTTTTTGTAAAAGTGCCAAAACCGATGAGAGTGACATCATCACCTTTTTTAACGCTCTTTTTGATTGTATCAATTGCAGTGTTGAGCACCATTTCGGTGTCCACTTTTTTCATTTTTGTTGTTTTTGTCACTGCTTCGATTAATTGAGCTTTATTCATTTTTTTCAGTCTCCTTAACTGTTGTTGTTTTTCAAAGTTATTCGATTGGAATTCTTTAGACTCGGATTTTAATTCTTGTCTAAAGCCCCCCTATCTAGTGAGTGATCATGACGAAGGTTTCCGGAACTGTCAACGGGATTTATTGAGTTCAGTTAAAAGAAAGTGCAAAGCTTGGCGGTTCGAATCATATTTTAAGAGTGAAAAGGCTTCTTCAGCTGAAATCCAGCGGCAGTCTTGGTGTTCCATCGGGTCTAGTTTGATGGAAATTTGACTGGGCGAGTGATTTTTCACAAATAAACTCAGATCGATCTCAAAAACATGCTCACTGTAACGAGTTTCGATATTTTGATATGTAAATTCATAACCTATTGGGATTGGCGCTTGAGGGAGTGCGAGCCCCGTCTCTTCTTCGAACTCCCTTTTGGCTGCAACTTCCAGAGGTTCGTTTTTATCTACTTTTCCTGTAATGGGCTGCCAAAACGACCCCCGCTCAGGTGTTGTTTGAAAAAGGA
>JAHFAB010000276.1 GCA_023250795.1 Bacteriovoracaceae bacterium | reverse complement strand
CTATGATTATTTAGAAATTTCTTCTGACGCTTCTCCACAGGGAGTTAGAACTTCTTATTTACGTTTTAAGGCGGCATATAAAAAGGACAGTCCTGCGCTTTATACTTTATTTGATCCTTCCCAGTCTGAAGAGATTTTGAGTAAAATTGAAGAAGCCTATCTCATGCTTTCCAATTCTGAAAAAAGAAAAGAATATGATAAAAATCACGGTTTAGTTTCCCCGGATTTTCCAACGCTAGAGAGTGATCCTAATTTATTAGTGGCTCCTCCCACTGATTTTTCAAGAGAGCCGACTGGAGTTCCCCCAGAGTTTGTTCAGAAACAGGCTCTTTTACAGCGGTTTGAAATCGAAAGTGAAACAGAATGGAAGGGATTCACTCTTAAAAAAATCAGAGAATCTAAAAAAATTTCTTTAGAAGAAATGTCGGAAACTACAAAAATTGGTAAAAAATATATTACTGCGATTGAGGAAGAATCTTTTGCACTTTTACCCGCCCCAGTTTTTTTGAGGGGATTTCTCACTCAAATTGCAAAAATCTTAAAACTTCCACACGAAAAAGTGGTTTCTGCTTACTTAACGCGCTATACAGGCAGTTATGAAGGCAGGGCTCGGAACAAATAGTCAGTCTTGGGAGTGGCAGGTTGATTTAGCTCGGATTTCCGGACGTCGAATAGATCTTCTCATTTTAGATGCGATCAATAAGCAGCTTGGAAAAAAAATCATTCCTACAGTTTCTAGAAATCGGCTCCAGCAATTGATTTCAGATGGGTGTGTCACGATCAATGAACAAGTTCTTTCAGTCAAATCAAAACTCAAGTCGGGAGATTTGTTAAAAATTAATTTCCCAGCACCTGAAAAATTAGAAATCGAGCCTGAAAAAATACCCATAGATATTTTATTCGAAGATGAACATCTAGTAGTTATTAATAAACCCCAGGGTCTTACTGTACATCCATCCCCTAGTCAAAAAGAGGGAACATTAGTCCATGCCCTTCTTTACCATATAAAAAATCTCAGTGGGATTGGCGGTAAACTCAGGCCTGGGATCGTGCATCGTTTGGATAAGTTTACAAGCGGTGCTTTGGTCGTTGCTAAATCGGATGAAGCTCACCGAAAATTGGTTGAGATTTTTTCTGCTCATTCGATAGAAAGAGTTTATTGGGCTCTCTGTTATGGGGCTTTGGGAGGTTCAAAAAAAGCAGTCATAAAAATTGAAAGCCGGATTGGGCGAAATCCAAAAGATCGCAAGAAAATGGCTTTCTCCGTAAAAAATGGGAAAAAAGCGGTGACCTTCCTCACCCAGAGAGAAGAGTATTTTGTAAAAAACAAGCCCCCTTTTGTGAGTTTGCCATTTGCAAGTCTTATAGAAGCGAAACTAGAAACCGGACGCACTCATCAAGTGAGGGTTCATCTCACTGCTCAAGGTGCATCTATCATGGGAGATCCCTTGTATGGAGTTCCAACCCGGAAAAACGCTAAGTGGGTCGCTCTGCCCACAGACATCCAGAGTTTGATTTTACAGCTTCCAGGCCAAGCACTTCATGCCAGGGTTTTGGGTTTTACGCACCCCATTACCGGTGAATCTTTGAGATTAGAAGCGAACCCCCCGGAGATTTTCAAACAGTTACTTGCAGGGTTGAGGGAGTTTAGTCGATAAATCGTATAATAGGCTGTTTTGCCTTAATGTAACTATATGTATTAATTTAATTTTTTATAATAAATATTTTATTAGTCTTTTTTTGGGCAAAAGTGCTATACTTTGATTTAGAAGTATCCGATTGGCTTATGGAGGACCTATGTCAGCACACGAAAGATCTGACTTAACCACAGGAGTGAAGCACCCCAAAATATCACCCGGCATTACATCAGGGGCTGGTCTGGATTTCGTGTTGGCTTCAGAAGCTCTCGCTGATGGACTTCGTTATCTAAAAGAACAGTGGAATTGGAATGGTTCTAAAATTGCGAAAGTGCTCCATCTTTCACCCACTACGGTTAATGGTTGGATGAGAAAGAGGACTGTCCATTTTTCTGGCCGAGTTATTTCACCGGAGGTGGAAGCAGTGATCCATTTACTGGCCATACACAGGAGCTTAGCTGCGATGTTTGCTGACTCCTTTCATCAGATCCAATGGCTTATGACGGAACACCCAGATTTTGGTGTGTCTCCTGTATCTAAAATGTCAGACTCCATAGCAGGGCTGATTCTTATTCGGCAGTACCTCGATTTTGTACGAGGCCGAGGCGCATGATTGATGTTCATCGAGTGGTAGAAGATCAGGCTCGGTTGACAAGCTATCGAGCCACTCAGAACAATGAAAAAGCAATCCAATTAGAGATTCTTATCGATTTGACCAAACCAGCGCTTAAGGAAACTGAGTGGCACGATCTCATTTCTACGCCATTTCGGTATATTCTGCCGGTATTGCCGCACTATAGTGCAAGATTTCGTCTACCTTATTTTTACAAAAATGTATTTTATGCGGCCTCTTGCTTACAGACGGCGACCTATGAATATTCGTATCACTTCATGCGCCAAAGACTTCATCTTCAGCAGCGGAGAAAACGGATTAGAAACGAAACTGGAACAAGGACTGGTTTTTCGGTCGAAGTTAATGATAGTTCTGTCTTGCGATTACACGATTATCCAAACTTGCAGAAGCTCCTACATCGGTCTGATTACTCTGCTTCACATATATTTATAAAAGAGCATCCTGATTCTAATTTTATTGTGTACCCATCGGTTCGAGATCCTGAACACCGAGATAATATGGCCATTCTTGAAATGAAACTTCTTGGAAAAACGATCAAAGTTGAACGTCAGCTGAGTTATTTTTATGATTACAAAAAAAAACTGATCACCTGGATCGATTTGAAACTTGCGGTTTTATGGGAACAAGTGTGCTGATGTTTCTTCAAAGTAAAATATTGCTAAATATACCCGGTGTGATTCATGGATTTGGGAACAGAAGTGAACCCGTCCCATCTCAACTGAAAAAATACTGGGAACGAAAAGCGATTTGGAACCAAGTTCATGGTGTGGAGCTGAGTGAAATTGTAGAGCCCAATCAAAACTGTGGTCCGTGTGATGGATTTTATTGTGAAATGCCTGGACTGCCCATTGCAGTAGCAAGCGCGGATTGCGTGCCGATTTTGTTAGCCAA
The DNA here is from genome assembly GCA_023250795.1 of Bacteriovoracaceae bacterium. Taxonomy (GTDB): domain Bacteria; phylum Bdellovibrionota; class UBA1018; order UBA1018; family UBA1018; genus JAHFAB01. Next base: position 596 of record JAHFAB010000276.1, on the reverse strand, counting down.
GCGCACAGGGGATAAAGTGGGGGCTCTCCACGCAGGGTGGAAGGGGACAAAAGCTCAAATTGTGAAATTTTTTTTTAAAAAACTCGCCAGCCTTGGCGAAAATCCAAAAGATTGGGTGGCAGCGATCGGTCCTTCAATTGGACCCTGTTGCTACGAAGTCAGTGAGGAACTGGCTCGAGATTTTGCAAAAGATTTTCCAGAGCCAGGCTTGGTTCGAGGACGTTATGTGGATTTACCCGGGATCAACGAATATCAGCTCAAAGAGGCAGGAGTTGCTTTGGTGGATGTATTGAGAGAATGCACAGGGTGTGTCTACCACGACAAATCCCCTGCCTATTATAGCTACAGAAAATATGAGGATAAACTCAGGCAATATGGAGTGGTTTTGGTAATTGAGAACCCCTAGTCATTTCTGCCCATCTAGTATAAGTTGGGTTCATGTTTAGATGGTTTGGTTTTTTAGTTTTACTGCAATCCTTTCAGGCTTTCGCCGTCCCACTCCAGTCCGAACCAGAAATAGAGAAATTTTTTTCTGAATTCAGAAAAAAGGCCCTGCAGAAATCTTACGACGTTCAAATTTCACAGGCCAGTTTTGA
>JAHFAB010000275.1 GCA_023250795.1 Bacteriovoracaceae bacterium | reverse complement strand
TTTGGGATTGAGACACAAAGGAAGAAGCGGAGAATTTCAGAAACTCTTTCAGGGGATTGTAGAACTTCCCCATTTATTAGAAGATTTTTTAAGTCCTGATAGTAAGGTCCTCAAAGCTGTTCAGAATTCATCGAAGGCATTGGCTGATATTCGCGGTTTTTTCTTCATGGGACGTGGGTTCTCTTTTCCAATTGCGTTAGAAGCAGCTTTGAAGTTAAAAGAAATCGCTTACGTGCATGCAGAGGGATACGCCGCCGGTGAGCTCAAGCATGGTCCAATTGCTATGATTGATGAAAACATGGCGGTAGTCGTACTAGCTCCACAAGATCAGTGGAGAGAGAAGACAGTGTCTAATTTGGAAGAAGTAAAGGCCAGGGGAGCGAAAATTTTAGGTATTGGATCGGACGGGGACCATTCTATGATCGAGCTTTGTGATCATTGGATTCCTATCCCTTCACAAATTGATGAAAATTTGATGCCATTCTTGTTGGCTCCCATTATCCAGCTTTTTAGTTACGAAGTCGCCGTCAGAAAAGGGACGGACATTGATAAGCCGAGAAATCTTGCAAAAAGCGTAACAGTAGAGTGAAATATGAGTGAGACACTCTATGTTTATACGCCCTGTGTTTATTGGATTCGTTGCAGCGATTATTGTGGAACTCTCACGGGTTTTGAGGAATCTGGTTCCGCAGTCCTACAAGACACCTTATTTGATTTTTCCGATTATTCTTTTCGTTCTTTTTTACCAGATTTTTTTAAGACGTTCTGAGGGTCATTCAAAAAAAAATTATTTCGGACTGTCAGATTTGTTTGTGTACATTCATTCGCCAGCAAAGCCGGATTCGACCGTTCATTGGATTTTTCGTGGGATAACCTCTTTTCTATTTTGTGTCTTCGGATTTTCAGTGGGGCCAGAAGGAGCTATAACTGAACTGACTCATGCTCTGACCTCGAGTCAGAGGTCTCGTTCTTCCCGATGGTTTGAGCAGTTGAGAAGAACAGATGCCGCTACTGTTCTGAGTGCAGCCATCTCTGCTGTTTTCGAGGCTCCCTTTGCAGCACTTTTAGTTTCTATTGAACTTGGGATTGGAGGAAGGATCCTTTCCCCCGTCACGAGTTCTCTTTCAGCGTTTGTTTTTTCTAGAGTGATTGATCGAGTTTTTCAAATTGAGAGACTCAATCTGGCCACAGATCTTTATCCTTTTAACTTTGCTCAACCCTCCTATTGGATTTGTATTTTTGTTGTTGCCATCCTTTGTAGTGTGATGTCTTTATTGTTTGTTTTTTTTAAAAAATATTTTCATGAAAATACAGTTGAACTCATTGGAAAACGTACATGGCTGACGATATTGATCGGTGGGGGATGTTTATTTTTTATTTATATGCTTTATAAAGATGCTCAAATGTCTCCCAAGGATTTGATTGAACAAGTTTTTCTCGTAAGAAGTTCGTTACAAGAGGTGGCTCTTTTGTTTTTTATATTGTTTTTGACCTTAGCGATCTTGGTTTCTACTTTTGGAACTATTGGGATTTTTTGGCCACTTTTTGTTCTTGGTGGGTTGATTGGGTATGGCGTGGATCATTATTTTCAAATGAGTTTCTCCGGATTTAGTGGTGGGTTTACCGGGATTGCAATTCTTGCTGGAGGAGTCGCTTTTTGGGGAGGAACTTTGGGCATTCCCTTGAGTGGAGCGGTATTGAGTTATGAACTGAGCCATCATATCCATGTGCTCATCCCTTGTTTGCTTGCCGGATTTACCGCTAAAAAACTGAGCCAGATTTTAAAAAGCCACCCAATCGTATATAAAGAGCTCCAAGCTTATGGCATTTCATTGGTGGGGGGGAGATCTGCCACAGTTTTAGAGTTAGTTTCCGTAAGAGATGCCATGGTCACAGATTTTGAGACCGTTTATGAACAGGAACCGATCTCTGATTTGTATTTTAAACTTCTGAAATCCAGATACCCCTTTTTGCCGGTCGTTGATCAAAAGGGAAAGTATGTTGGGATTTTGACGGTTGATATGGTCGAAGAAAGTTGGCAAACAGAAGATCCTAAAACTTCTCATACCTCATTGAGTCAACTCTTAGAGGCGAAAGATATTTTGTACAGGTCTGGATTTAAAACGCCTACATTGAGGACGAACGACAAACTTTCTAAGACGACGGGGGTTTTTGAAGAAATCCCCTGTGTTCCAGTATTAGAAGTGGACGGAAAAGTCGCAGGACTTTTGTTTGCCTACAATGTTCGATTTGCTTATGAACGTGAAGAAACTCGCCGCTCATTAGAAATGAGGATTAAGAAGTCCGAGGATTTTTGCTAGTCTCACAGATAATGGTTTTTTAAAATATCTATTTAAATTATATCTTTTTCACAAAGTAGAGTCATAGTACGTTAAAGGCGTGTCGCCACGAAGGCGACCAAGAGACGCATGGATGCGTACTCACGTACTATGACTCTACTTTGTGAAAAAGATATAATTTAAATAGATATTTTAAAAAACCATTATCTGTGAGACTAAAAGAACCCTACTCCAACGCGAATTTCATGAGTAAGATTTCCTGGAACTAAAAAGGCGGCATATCCCGCAAAGATTTGATCGAAAATGAGGAAATGTTCTTTGAGTGGCATGACAAAGCCGGCTTCGAGGAGTTTTCGATTGCCCCCGTTTTCTAGCCAATTTTGAAATCCTCCGCCTACTTCTATTGTTCCAAAGTCGCCACAAGTCAGAGTTCCTAAGAGGGCGTATTCGAGAGCGATGAATTTGTCTGTGGATTTAGCTTTGAGGTACGTGGCTCCTATGCTCGCGCGAATTCCGAACATGTCTGTAAAATTAATTCCAGGATTCCAAGTGAGAATTCCTGAAAAAGTACTCCCCCCTTTTTGAAAAACAGAGATCTGTCCAATGCGAAAGTTGGTCAAATCCAGACCTGAGTTTTTTGCAAAAACTGAGGTTGTGGTAAAGAGCGGTGTTAGGGCGATTACCGCTAGAAGTGTAAGTAAAAAATGAGTTTTTGTTTTCATGGGCGTTTTCCTCATTGTACTAGACTGGTCGTTGGAGCTACATATGTCATCGCTTTTGTACTACTACAGAAAGCATTGGTAGCAGAAAAAGCGGAGGTGCAGTTCAGGGTGGCAGCGCCGGCTGTATTTCGTGTCAACCCAGAGAGGATGGCTGTCCCCTGATAATCTTGGAGATCAATGGTGCCATCCCCATTGGTTTGGATGAAGGACACTTTTTGGGGGTGCGTGATATTAGAGGCGGTTGCACTATTGTATGTGGTTTTGAAATCTACGCCCAAGATCGTTTTGTTAGATGTATCGACATAATATAGTTCGAGGCGCATGCCGAATTGTGCTCCTACACTCGTGAGTGCATAGCTCTCCTTATAGGCAGGTTGGCTTTTCTTGTGAAAAACAGGGGTTAAGTCTAAGAGTGGGATATAGATCCCATTGTTCGCATTATCCAGAATTGACGCATTGCTTGCTCCAACCACACTCGCTTTGATCAATTTATCAGGGTTGAAGACTAAGTCTAATTGGTAACTGTCTCCAGAGTCCAGATTGTCATCCAATTTGAAATCATCTTGAAACTTGATCCACGTGCCTCCGTTTTGCATCACCACCACTGTTTCTGCAGCTGCTGAGGGAGATGCGTTGATTAGATTTGAGAACAAGGTGTGGCTGGTGCTCGAAGTTCCCCCAGATTGAGTGACGAGATAAGTTGAGTTCACTGGGATAGCTGCCTTGATTTTCAGCGGCTTGTACCAATCGA
>JAHFAB010000274.1 GCA_023250795.1 Bacteriovoracaceae bacterium | reverse complement strand
AACAATAAGATATGAAAAAACTTGAAGTACGCCTGCCAGACTAACTGAAGAAGTGATGACAACACCAAATAAAGCATAAAAAAGAAAATCCCAAAACACGGTGGTTTTAATTTTAGGGTGAACTCCCCCCACACCGAATGAAGCAGCAATAAATTGCTTTCTAAAAATAAAATGAATCAATGAAACCACACCATAAATAATCGTTGTCTTGAGCACATCGTGCCAAGTCACCCACAAGACTTGACCCACCAAAATATCTTTGATGTGTTCCGCTCCATGAGCAACCCGATCCACCACAAGAACGACCGCTGCCGAAGCAAGCGCATAAACAATTCCAATGACTGCTTCTTGTGAAAAAACTTTCTCGTGCTTTCTCGCAAGAGCAAAAAGTGCTGCAGCAACAAAAGTACTTCCGAGCGAAATAAAATAAGTGGACGCAGAGCTATGATCAAAGCCAAAAAGAATAGCTAACGTCGCACCAAAAGCTGCGACTTGGGCCAAACTCAGGTCCACAAAAATAACGCCTCGAGCCAAAACATGAAGCCCCAAATAACAATGAATGCCCGCTAAAATCAGACACATCACAAAGGGGGCCGATAAAAAGGTCAAAGCTTCAATCCAATTTGCACTCATCATACTTATTTCCCTTCTAGCGTTTGAACGAGTTTTTCATAGAGATCGTCTAAATTATTAATTTGCGCTTCCCCGTCTACATCTACCGGAATATCAGCTGTACGCACAAAAGGCACTTCTTCTTTAAGACGATGAGTCACGGTGGAATCAAAAAAATTCTCCACCATCACCAACCTGATTTTCTGATCTTTTATCACCTGAATCACCTCTAAAATATGTCCACTCGTGGGTGGAATCCCCGGTTTTGGTTCTAATATGGCTGGATTTTCTAAATGAAACCGATCAAAAAAATAGGTAAGAGTTTTATGATAGGTCACTATTTTTTTTATTTTAGTTTTATCAATTCTTGTCTGCCAGATTTTTGTCTTAGATTCAAACCTCCTTTGTAAAGCTTTCGCTTTTTCCAAAAAACTCGTCATGTGAACAGGATCTAGTTGCCCTAATCGCTCAGCAATAAAAACAGCAGCTTTTCCCATACGAATCGGGTCTAAGTTCACATGTGGATTTCCAAAAGGATGCACATCCCCCTTAGACCTAGAAATTTTTCCTTGAGCCACTTCTAATGGATCAAGTAAAGGACCTACTTCAAGGTTACCCTTCTCTCCTGGGTTGATTTTTGGATTTCTCGCCCCTCGCAAAATACTTGGGAGCCACCCCACTTCTAGATCGAGCCCAATCGAAACCACTAAATCCGCATGACTTGTTTTAGTCATATATGAAGGCTTGGCTTCTATAAAATGAGGGTCTTGAGTGCCCTTAGCTATCGCATCGACTGTAATCCACTCTCCGCCCACTTCGCTCACCAAAGCTTTCAGATCTGTTGTTGTCGTCACGACTGCAAGCTTGGCCTGAGCTGTGAGAGAGATAAAAAATAATAACAGTATTTTTACATTAATTTTATTCATAATAATTTATTCCTTCACTCTAATATGCATGAGCAGGATGTGCGCCTATACTGACATTGTATTGAAACGCAAATTTATATTCGTTTGGCAGATTTTCAACCACCAGGCGATCTAACTGGACCCTGAGTCCAGAAAACTCCGAAGGAAAAAAGCCCAAGAGAACACTTTGTTTGTTTTTTTTAGGAAGTGTAGTTGACTGAGAAATTCCTTCGTATTCTCCTCTTGCCTGAGCCCACCAACGCTCTGCAAATTGATACTGGATCCAAGATGAAATTCCCCCGATTTTTTCACCTGTCGGATTTCCTAATCTACTTCCAGCCATATATTGAGTTTGCCATACAAATGCTTTGTATTTTCCTCCACTAGTGGGGCGCCATTTAAAAATCAAATCCCCACCATACGCTGAAGTTGTAGAAGTAAAGCTATTGTTTCCCTGGGTTCCAAAAACACCAAGCTCAAAAGTCAGATCGTCTGATAGATCCCAAAGATTTTTCCAATAAGCTACGGGAGCGATATGTCCAGAACTTGAACTATTATAAAGAGCATCATTATTGGTCCCCATCGCTTGAACCGTGAGTTCTGAGAACCAAGTGGTGGGCAACAAAACTGCGGCAGAAACCCCCTCCTCATTGAGTCCTTCCCCACCCAATAAATCACCACTGATCAAGGGCGCATCAAGAAAGGGGAATGCATGCGTGTGAAGTTGATTGTGTTTACCCAAAGCAGCCTTAAACTTTCCAGCTTTCAATGTCACGCGAGGTAATGAAATTGTTTCAAAAAATACTTCCTCAGGCTCAATCCCGGAATCTGTCGAGCCCTTTGCTTGACTGACAGACAAAAGAACACTTGCTCTAAAATAGGGGTCCACATCCGAAGTCATCTGAAGCTCAGCCTCTTGTAAGGACACCCCATTGTGATTGGACTGATCACGATCATCATGACCCTGGTTGAAACGCTGAAACAAACCTAGAAAATTAGCACTAATATCCGGATTAAAAGCCTTTGAAGCTTTAACCTCAGCAAAAACTGGTTGAACAGAAACCATAAAAATAGTCAAAAAAATGTAACCGCGCATAAAACCCCCTATTAAATAAAAACGAATGATTATTATAAACGAATAGACTGAATTCTAAGACAAGAAATTGGGAGGACCGCGGGCACCTAGAGAGCTAAGGCCATTACTTTCTAAAAACCATCTTTCAACGACAAGAAATGCCGTTTCTAGTAAAAGCCGTGCACATCCCTGAATGAGCAAACTCGGAGTGTCTGACGCCGACTGAGCAACATTACAAATAGAACAACCTTCTTGCGTGAAGGAGGCAGTTTGAGAAGACTCCATCTTTTGGGCAAAATGGTGGCCTTCATGGCAAAGTGCAAGAACAGACTCTGATATAAACCCTAGAGCCAAAACAGAAACTAAAAGAAGAACCTTCCCCTTGCGCATTGTCTAAAAATCTAACACATGAGATTTGACATTGCAACTTTACGAGGTACAAAGGGGTGTTCTGCGCTCACGTGGTGGAATTGGTAGACACGCTGGCCTTAGAAGCCAGTGCTCAAAAGGCGTGGGGGTTCGAGTCCCTCCGTGAGCACCACTTGTCAAAGTATTCGAACCATTTTCTTTTAAAAAATCAGCGATGGAAACAGCCCCACTACTAGCTCTGTAACCAATTGTTGAAAGGGGTGGGTTAGAAATATGCTGTTAGGCATAGTCAGTTGCGCTTTTAGTGACTAGGACACATCTCATATTTTTCACCCTGTTCCTCACTGCATATGTGTATTTTATTACACATTGTTGATGTATAAAAATTAATTTATAGTTAACGCTGGATATAGGGGGGGGGTGGGATAAATAATACACTGTAAGCATAAAAAAATTTATTATAAATTTCAAAGAACTAAAGTAGTTTTAGGAGTGCTTGCCGCCCTCGGTTTTGTTGCCTGTTTTGAAAAAGATGGGGAAAAGACAACATCTACTGCACCTAGTACCACCACCAAGACTGATCCGGGCTGCGATAAATATGAGCAAGGTGTTAAGCTCAGTCGAGGGAGGGGGTATATCTTTGGTAACGAAGTTCAGAAAAATCAAGACGGAAGCGTGATAATAAAGTTCAGTTTTGATAACGGCGGTACTGGTCAAATGGCTCTCAAAGCAGATAACATCGAGGAAATCACTCCAAGACAGTGCGTAAAAAGAAGAATATCATCAGTAACTTTATCGGGAGACAGTTCCTGCGCTA
>JAHFAB010000273.1 GCA_023250795.1 Bacteriovoracaceae bacterium | reverse complement strand
AATTGACTCAAAACCTAGATTCAACCGATCCAAAAAATAGAAAAAAGAGCCTTGAACTTTTGGGGCATTCTCGTAACGAAAAGGCGGTTCCTTATATTTTAAAGTCTTTAGAGGACCCAGATATCGAAGTGAGATTGCAAGGAGTTTTGTCGATCAATGCTTTGACTACTGAAAACGACTTAAAAGTTTTAGATGTATTATTTGATTCTCTAAAGAAAGAAACTTCACACAAAATCGTTTCTGCTTTAATTTCTGTTATCGGAAATATTTGTAGAAGTGAAAGAATTTTAGAATTAGCTCCTTTTTTAAACTCTCAAGATGAGCGCATCGTGGCCAATACTGTTGAGGCTCTGGGGAAGGTCAAGCGCCCTGAATGTATGGATCTTATTTTGACTAAGCTTTCAAGTCTCAATAATCGAGTGAAGGCCAATGCTGCCATGGCACTTTTCGCTGCGGGACATGTCGAGGTGATTGAGTCGTTAAAGCCTCTGCTCATGCACTCTAATTCTTTGATGAGATCCAGCGTGGCGTTTGCCTTAGGTGAACTGACTGCCATTACTCACAAGGAAAAACTCATAGAGACTTGGAATTCCAGACCCGAAGGAGTGAAGTTATTCTTAGCAGAACTTCAGCAATGTGTCCCAATGCTGATTACTTTGCTCAAAGACCCAGACCCACTTGTGCAGAGACAAGCGGTCATTGCTCTTGGAAAGATCAAAGACAAATCCTCGGTCCTTCCTATTTTGAATATGCTCGATCACACATTCAGCTCAGAAAAAGACTCGAAGGAAATAGTGCAAGATATAGCTCAAGCGCTCAGATCAATTGGGTCTCACAAGCTAGTCAGAGATGTATTGTCTCGTCTGGCTTAAACAGCGAGCAGTTTCAGGGCTTCTTTGACAAAACGCTTGCGCGAATTGACAGAAGCTGTCTGATACTTCTGAATGACTTCTTGGAGCTGCGTATCGCGAGCTGTAAAAGCCATGGCAGAGGCTGTACCTTTGAGTCCTTTGAGAACTTGAGGAGTTGGAACTCGCTTACCGCGTTCCCCTTTTGTATTACTTACAAAACTCCTGAAGTCAGACCGGATTGCCAGATTGGCAGCCTGAAGCTCATCTACTGAGACTTTCAGGAAGTTGGCAAGCTGTCCGACCTTTTCCCAAGGGAGAGGTGCACGACCGTGCTCAATGTTAGAGATAAATTGCACAGAGCACTGACAAGCTTTTGCAACATCTAAAAGGCCGAGCCTTTTTTCAAGACGTTGTTTGCGAATCAGGTCTCCGAGCGGACCAAACGAACGATGGTCGCGAGAGCGACCTTTTGGGCGTCCACGTTTCATAGTTTGCATTGTCTAACCCTAAAATTTCTATTTGCCAAGTATTATTTTTAAGAACGATATATTTAATTTCAATAGTGTAAATTAATAAAAAATCAAATAAAAACAATAAGATCGAGTGATTTTCCCTGTTTGATGTGTAGTTATTGTCTAAGAAATCAGTTTTTTAAATAATTTTTCTACAGGGATTTCTAGTTTTTTATTTTGATTACACTGATTGCAGGATGGGACAACATTACCAGGGGTGCTACTTCCCCCTCTTGCAAGGGGGACGATATGGTCCATTGTCAGTTTTTCGGGTGGAAAATTTTTTTCACAATAATGGCATTTTCTTTTTTGAATCTGATTGAGCCACCACTGTGATTTTCGTAATTTTTTAGCTTTTTCTCGCTCTTTTTTGAGTCTTTTAGGGTCAGTCCATAATGGATCTAATTCGTAATAGGAGTCTTCTTGCTTTGACATTTTTATGAAATAAATTTATAGCACTTATAATGTTCTTACAAGTAGTTCTATTTTTTTTTCACACCCAGGGGTTTGCACAAACTTGCGTTCTTGATTGGAGCGCTGAGGGCTCTTGTTCTCCGAGCTCTCCCTTTATAGAAACTCTAGATTCAGGAGAGGATCTTTCTTTTTGTGAAAACTGGAACCCTGATTTTGCTTTTAGAGGGTTTCATTGTTGTTCGAACAAGAGCTCCCTGCGAAAAAGAGGGGGGCCTCGTTGTTCCCCTAGAAGAGCAAAGAGCCAGTTTTGTGATGAGAGGACTTTGGACCAGCTGGCGTACACTGAAGCTGTTCAAGCCGGAAAACTGGGAAATATTCTAGATTTGCTCAAGAGGGAAATCGGAAGAAAGAGTAACCAGGCTTATTGCAGCGTAAATGATGGATTTCTCGCTTGGGGTCGGGCTTTGGTTCCAACACCAGAGAATCGAGTAGAGCTCAGAGCTCCCCAGAAATGTACGAATTTTGGTACAGACGAAATGGTTGCCATGCTCGAATGGTTAGGCAGAGAAGTGGCAAAGGGTTATCACGAGGAAAAATATTCTAAGGCGCGGCTTCTCATTGGTGATGTTTCGGCCCCTCGGGGGGGGTGCTTGTCGGGTAGGGGTGGAAGGCGGGGGCATCGCTCTCATACGACAGGGCAAGATGTGGACATTGGCTATCTCACGGTAAAGGATGGGCAAGAATCACCCCACGCGTTTCACCAGAAGTTTGATGCTACGGTCAATGCTTGGGTTCTTAAAAAACTTTTTAAAAACCCATTTGCCTGTGTCCAAGTTATTTTTCTAGATCGAATGTGGATTAAGAAATTATCCAAAAACTTATGGAATGACCCCGACTGGAAGATTTATCGAAAATACATCAAACATGTTCGTGGGCACCGCAATCATTTTCATGTGAGGATTGGTGGACATCCGGGCGAGCCTGGCTGTTTACAGGAGCCCGAGGTGAACGACTTAGAGGAAGAAGAAGAAAACGAAGCGGTGTTAGAGCAGGGGTAAATTCTATGAGTCTATTCGGGTAAACTGCCTCAAACTTTCCCTGTCAACGCATCAATATTGAGAAGTTCTTTCAGTTCATTTTCTGGAATGAGTTTTCGCTCTTTCACTAGCTCAATCACCGATTGCCCAAGCTCCAGGGATTCTTTCACAAGTTTTGCGGTGGTTTCGTAGCCTAATTTTGGACTGAGTGCGGTTGCAATCTGTGGAGTGCTTTCGAAATATTTTCTGAGCTTGGGTTCGTTCGGTTCTAAGCCTTCGATGCAGCGTTTTCTTAGAGTCAGAATTGCACCGGTCATGACCTGTGTCGCTTCTAAAGACGCATAGGCCATCATGGGCATCATGACGTTGAGTTCGAGTTGTCCAGCCTGTGTTGCATAGGCAACGGTTTGATCGTAACCCAAAACAGAGAACCAAGTTTGGTTTGCCATTTCTAAAATCGATGGATTGACTTTGCCAGGCATGATGCTGCTTCCGGGCTGAACGGCCGGGAGTAAAACTTCGGCAAGTCCTGTGAGTGGGCCAGAAGCTAAGAGTCTTAAGTCGTTACAAATGCGGGTGAGCTCTAGGGCTGTGAGTCTCAACATCGAAGAATAGTACATCACAGGAGATTGAGATTGCATCGCTTCACAGAGATCGGGGGCGGCTCGGAGTTTTTCTCCAGTGAGTTTACTCAGCTCCTCTACAATCGCTTTGCGATAAGTGAGAGGAACTGTGAGGCCTGTACCCGCTGCACTTCCACCAATCCCCAGCTCTCTGACCTGATCTCGGCCGGCTTCGACCCATCCAACACATCGATTGAGCACTGAAGCGTAGGCCTGGATCTCTTGTCCAAAACGCATGGGAACTGCGTCTTGGAGGTGAGTTCGCGCAGATTTGGGAATGCTCATCCAAGATTTAGCTTTTGAGTTAAAAGTGGAGGCCAATGTTTTTAGTTCTTGGAGTAGTGGCCCTGAT
>JAHFAB010000006.1 GCA_023250795.1 Bacteriovoracaceae bacterium | reverse complement strand
TCTTCGTTTGCTTCTTTAATGACATACTTTAAGCCTGAGGCAAAAACATCCCTTATGCTAGATTTAATTTTAGCTTGAGCAATTGCTTTAAATTTGGGGATTTCGTCTAACTTTCCAGCCACCATCCAATCAATGTACTTTTCCGGATCATTGTAAGGCTCAAACATACTAAACACTTTGATTGCCCTTTCTGGCTCCAATCGAATCGCTATTTTTAAGACTTTAGAATATTCGTAAAATGTAGCCCTATAGTCAGCTGGAACATATGCTCCAATCGTTCCAACACCTCTAACCTCTGGATATTTTTTATAATATTCCTCTTGACTGTTAATGTTATCTTGTAATTCATTTTGAACTACTTCTAATATGGATTTGATATTTTTCTCTCTCTGCTCTTGAGTAAGCATTTCGAAAAACTCATTCATTCCAATATCTTCTGCACCGTATGCATTGTCCATAAGTAATTTATAGTTTTTAATTAAAATGGAGTTCGAATGCTCTATAAAAGTGGCAATTTCTTGTTTTAAGATAATTCTTTGCGAATCAATAAATTTTTTTTTGTCTTCATATTTTTTTATTTTTTCTTCTACTTTGGATATTTTATTTTTGATTTTAGATAATATTTCTAGGTCTTTTTCTGCTTTTATTCGCTCTTTTAATTGCTCCTGATATTCCTTTAATCGTTCAATATTTTCATCGATAACGTCCAATTCCCACTGGGACTCCCTGCTGTAATATACATATTCATTTTTAAGGTCCAATTCAAAAAAATAGGTTGGCATCTTCAATATAATCAATATTGCCTTGAGTTGATTGAAAGAAATGGGCTTACTGAGTGTATGCGTTGTGCTTTCAAGTTCTTCTATATATTTTTTTACTAAAACCATATGAATGTCGTTTAGTATTTTTATTTTTTCGTTATCAGTAAAAAGTTCATTTGTTTTGTTTAAAATATTTAATTTAATTTTGCTAAACTCTTCTTCATATGTATTTAACTGACGCACTAGTTCTGATTCTTGCATTTCACCTTTATCTGACAATTTATTTATACTTGAAAAGTCAAATGGTTTTGATCTCTTCAGTGCTCCAATGTCTCTGTTGATTTGTGTGTAGAGGTATTTTTTATAATTCTCTGGTTTCATAAAGCCATCTTTGATTTCTTTTAAAATTTGACAGCTAAAATCCTCAGGTCTATCTTTCTTGGTCTCCTTTCCTTGTTTTCTTCGCATGTATGTAATGACAATGGATAAGATGTCAGCACGGCTTTCTGTTTGTGTGTGAGACAGAGAATATCCGTTGCTGACTTTACCTAATTTTTCCATCATTCTAATGGCCGCATACAGATTATATCTTTGAGGAAACATGCGTTCAAAAATACTTTTAATGTCCGCTTCATTTTCTGAAATTCTTTTTAAGAGCAAACCATTTGTAACATCTTGAGCGCTCGATCCACTCTTTGAATTAATGTATTCTTGAATGTCTGACTTTCCATGACTTAATTCATGCCCAAGAACAAAAGCTAACTCGTCATCATTCGATACCATATCTAAAAGTCCAAGATTGATTCCAATGATATTTTCCTTTGCGTTGAGTTCACTAAAAAAGGCGTTAGCCGATACATCATCTATAATGACAACATGGTATTTTTTTGTTTTCTCAGAGTCTAACAATAACCCCTCAACCATTTTTTCTAGTTTTACTGTAAACTGATTAAACGATTGATCATTGTAAGTATTGACTAGTTTTATTTTATTTTTTTTTAAAAATTCTTTTAATTCAGAATTTATTATTTTTTTTACATTAGTTTCTCTGACTATGGTGACATCTGCGAATAGTGTCTTAAAATGAATTGAATACTCTTGGCTCATGACCAAAAATAGACAAACAAATAAAAAACTCTTAACTTTAAACTTTAAAATCACTCTCACTCCATTTCTCTTGAAAAAACAGATCCTTCTATTTTTTTCACTCAATGTTAAAATCAGCTTAAAATCACTACCTTATAGAGAGCAAGTTTGATGCCAAGTTTCTGGTCTTTTTAAAAAATTTTGCGGCTTTCATTTCAATAAGTTAGTCATTGAGTGTAAAAAAAGACTGTCAAACTATTAGACAGTTAAGCGGTTCTTACTCAAATCTTTAAACCAATAAACTTTAACTCAGAATCTTATTTCATTTTTTTGCGTTCTTCTTTTTAGGAACTTTTCCAATTCTTGGTTCATTTTTTAAAATGAGCTCTCATGCATGGGTCACTTATTCTTCAAAATTTTGGAACGATTGAGGTAAAACCTGCCAACCAGTGGGTCCACTCCCAAAAAGTGTGATGGATCTCATGGAAGGAGTGACCAAAAATTCCCACGAGTTTATTAGAGGAGATTTTTTGCTTAATCTCAAACAAATGGTTGGTATAAGCTTTGAGAGAGTAGTCTCAGTGGTCACGAGATTGAGACCATTGTCGCTCATCTCCGGGAGTATGACTCTCAGAAATGAGAGTCGTTTGTATCAAAAGTGGGAGATTGGATCGTCTTAATATTACGCAGCTTTCTTTCGTTCAGGTTCTACAGAAAGTTTAAGTCCTAGTGCTTTGAGAACAGATCGGAGTGTAGTGAGCCTAGGGTTTCCTTCGTGGGATAGGGCTTTGTATAAACTTTCTCGTCCTAGATCGGCTCGACTGGCAATTTCACCGAATCCATGAGCACGTGCTACATCTCGAAGTGCCATCAGAAAAAGTTCTTCTGCATCTTTTTCTTCATCCTCCAAATGTGCATTCAGATACGCAATGGCTTCTTTGGGTTGCTTGAGAGATTCTAAGAGGTCTTCTTCATAATTTCTTGCTTTTTTAGTTATTTTTTTTCTCATAGTTCACCTCTTGAGACTAACCGTATCCTATTGGATACAATCTGTCAATTAAAAGTTTTCTTGCCAACCAAAGTCCTATTTAATTTTCCAAGGCTTAACATGTGCTGTTGTTTCCAGGCGGTCTCTTTTGCCAAATAATAGGTCAACTGTGCCAATGGCTTCCTGCAAAAGGTTGCTGCCATAAAAAGCACAATCAAAGTTCCAACGATTTGTCTCATATTTAGGTGTCCTCTTTCCATTACAAAAGCTCTATAATCAAAGGCCAGTTTGATTAAAAAGGCTTTCTATTTCTTCCACTTAGCTGCGTATGTTCTCACCACAACAAGTGGTTCGTCTACCTTTGCGCAGTTCCAGCTTTTTCTTGCAACTCTTCAAGTAAAAAACCAAGTAAAATACCAAGTAAAATACAATGACAAGCAGAACCACTATCTGAAACAACCCATGTCGGCCCAAAGCATGCACCGTATTACACCCGATAAAAAAGAACACCGCCCAAAGCCATTTCCACCATTTTTCGTGTTCTTCTAAAAAGTTTAGGGGTCCAAGCCAAAACAAAGGCAATAAGAAAATGGACCAATTGGACCACACAATGGGGTTTAAAACTAAAATCACAGCTTGAGCAAAAAACAACTGTTCAACAAGAGGTTTCTTTCTTAATTTCCAAGTCACCCCTACGTAAAATACAAACACCAATAGCCATAGACTCCAAGCCAAACTTAGAGAGTGAAACCACTTGAGTAGAGTTGCGAGCAAAGAAACATTGAAATAACTCTCCAATAGTAGAGGGGTAGACAATGAAAGTGTTGTATACCATTGATAGACCTCTGAGAACGCAAACTGAAAACCATTATAAAACCCAAGAAATCCTAAGTTTAATAAAATAAACCATAATATTGCTCCGGTGATGATCCTCTTTTTCTGACTCAAGAAAAGGACAGGTATTAATATCAAACAATAAAGCTTAAACTGAATAGCCAAGGAAAAAAAAAAGCGAAGAAAAAATAAATTTCCTAACTGATAATGAACGACTCTGTTTTTCATGAGCAAAATCCAATGACTTGATGGTAAGCCACATGAGAGAAATAGGAATCCAATTGATTTGACCCTGTTCAAACTCATGGCGCAAGGGGATTAGAAAAAAAATAATAAAATAAAACAAATCGGTAGAAACAACATTTTTACCCTGAAATGCACGGATCCATCCAATCCACTGATAAATAATAAAACTCCAAAAAAACACACCTAAAGCCAAAAATGCATGTGAAATAAAATCAAATGAAAACCAATGAAACAATAATCCAAACAAAAAAGCGGCAAACGGAGAACACTTGAACTGATAGTGTCCCTGAACATCAAAAACTGAGTGGTGCATCCATGCCTTTATTCCAGCAGAATAGAAAACATGAAAATCTATAAAACTCAAATGGAAAACAGGATCCGTTAGACCCAAAACAAAAAAAGACAACGCAAACAGAGAAAGATAATGTTTTTTTAGCCACTTCATAGGTGCCTACAAGATAGCAGTAAGTTTAGATTTTTCGAATTAAAAACAGATAATCACTAGTGATTGTACTTCGCTTGTACCCTAAAGAAAAAGCTAAAACTTCCAGGTAAAGACTTGTAGAAGTTGCTAACAAAACACAGAAAGCGTGAATCACCTTCCCCAACAAAGGGAGTTTCATTATAAAATTAATATGATTACAAAATATCGTGCCTAAAAACGTAATGACGCCACCTAGCGCAACTGCTCTCACCAAACGAAACCCATTTCTTTCTATCGATTTCTGAAAACCATAGGGTGTAAATCGATGAAAGTCATATGGAATCTCATGTAGGATGGATGACATCGGAATGGTTACAATCCCAAGCCCCCCTGTCTTTAACACACGATGAAATTCTAATATGGCTTCCTCCCAAAGATCAACGTGCTCTAAGACTTGTGTGCTTAAGACCAAATCGAACATCCCATTTTTACAAGGTATTTTCCCATTTTCTAAAAAAAGATCTGCAGCATTTTCAGATCCATGCCCAGTCGTCCTACTTTTTAGATCTGCGCCGACCCAATCAGTGATTTGATCTGTCTTGAGAGCGGCCAAGTAAGGTTTAGACCCACAACCGAAATCTAAAAGTTTTCCTTTTAGTTCTGAAAATATTATTTTAAGTGCCTCAGCTCTATAAAAATCAGTGACTCTATAACTCCAATTAATTTTTCTGAAGTAACAGAAAGCCTTTTTCCAAGAAATAAGTTCTAACACATGTTCAATTCGAAGAGACTTTTCATGCATTTTACTTAGAACCCACTTTTCTCAGCACTTCTTTGACAGCAACTTGCTCGTTTGAGTTTAAATCAGAAACTACTTTTTTCTCTATCCTCGAAGGGAACTGAATAATATTAGAACTCTTTTCATTTTCAGAAGAATTCAAAATATGCTCATAAGCAGTCATCATAACTTCTGGAGAATGATTAGCCTTAGCATAAAGTAAGTTCTGCCTACCAATTTCATTTCTAGAACGAGGGGCATCTAGTAGTTCTTGAAGAGCGAATGAAAGGTCCTCGACAGATAACGGCCTCACAACCGCCCCACATTCACCACCTCTTGCTAGCGCAGCAACTCCTGTAGGCAACCGAGTGGTAATCACTGGAAGCCCTTTACTCATTGCTTCCAAAATAGAGATCCCAAATGTTTCTGAACTATTAATTGATGGCGCAACAAAAAGAATTGCTTCTTCGAGAATTTTATTTTTAGAAAAATCATCTACTGCACCTAACATTTGCACAGTACCATTAATATTTTCATTTTTTATTATTTCTAATAAATTATTTTTTTCAGGTCCATCGCCAACTATTTTTAGGGAATATTTTATATTTTCTGATTTCTTTTTTAAAAACTTTGCCCAGGCCTTTAATAAAATATCAAAACCCTTGTACTTTACTAACCGCCCTACCGCAACAACAGTTGTCGAGAGTGCTCGTTTAGAGAGAAGATTTTCATAAGTAGTTCCTGAAATACATTCCGCTACAAACGGAACAACTCTAATTTTGTTTTTCCATTTTTTAAGCTGCGGGAACGCTTCAATCTGGTAAGAATTTGATATGAGCACTTTTTCTGACAAGTTTAAGATCTTTTCTGTAATCATGGAAAACCACAATTCTCCTAATTTACCCTGAGTCAAGGGAAGTGCGTGAACAAATGGAAGTATTTTTTTATTTCTACTAGAAAATAATATTTTCAACTCTGCCAATGGGTTTGGAATATGCACATGAATTAGATCCGAATTTCCTAATGGTTCAACTAAAAACGCAGGAGTAATGGGCATAGAAAGTAATTTTCCAAAAGTGGCTAAACGATGCACTTGGACTCCATTTATATTGTCCCAATAAGACTTAAGCGCTCCGGGACAAGAAACAATACATTGCACGGAGTGTCCAATTTTCACTCCAGCTTCAGCTAAATTGCACATCGATGTTTCTATCCCACCATGATGCGGGGGATAAAATTTTCCTAGATGCAAGATTTTCACGAGTTATGCTCCTTGTTTAGGCTGCTTTCTTTAGTGTATCACTAGCTTGACCAGGTGGAGACGTTGATGGAGGTTGTATCGTGCGATCAGAGTTTTTATTAAAATATTTCACTATATTAATCACATGAATTTCTTTTTTAGGTGGCATCAGTGTAATGTAGACTTCGCTTGGGATTGTGAAACCTCGCATCAACCTCATATAATCATGTGCAGAGTATTCCGCAATCTCACCCACTAAGAGTAACTGTTTAGCCACTCTCTGAGCCATGTGATAAGCTAGGTTACTCACAGCCTCAGCAACAAAAATAAATATAATATGATATTTTGAACCAAATTGATCGAGAAGCGATCGCATCGAAGAGAATGTATCTGGATCTGTAATTTGTACAATGTCTTCATATCCCTCTGAATGTCGATAAATTTTCGCGTAACCCATATCATCGGTCATCTGATATTCAGACGAAACGACGATATCACTAATCACAATTGTTAAAGTTCTTCGGCGATGCTTAGATAAATATTTAGAGAGCAAATTAACATGTTTGAGCTGGAACATTGCAATCGGAGAAGCACAAAGAATTATTTTTGGCCCTTTTCCTGCTTTTGGATCGTCTAAACAACCTAAGACAGATAGAATTTCTGCTTGATTTGCAATTTGACTATCTAATACTCCTGCATATTTCGAGCCCATTGCTTCTACACTATGTCGATCAATCACTTTTGGTGAGAAGGACTCTTGAAGTAAAATAAAAGACATAGCAAGTGCTAAGCCAATAAAGAAAGCAAATAATATTCTTCTCCCAGCTGGAAGATTGATTGGTTTGTGATCAAGAGTTGGTTCGTTAACGGCAGCAATTACTGCATCTTCTCCATCAGCCCTCTGCTTTACCATCTCGAGCGATTTCGTATACTCTTTATACATATCAACTGAAAAATCCACCTCTCGCCTTAACTCTTCAAGTGTAATTGTATGCTGTAAAATTGCATTAATCTTTGGACGAAGTTCTTCCGTTTGTCTTTCAACTGAAGCTAAATTAAATTTTGATGTTCGAATTAAATCTTGCAATTCTTCCAATTTTCCAGAAATACGCTCCAAATAACTCAAGCTAACTACTGGTATCTGCTTATTACTTTTAAATGCGGAACTGTTTTTATTAATTAGTCTTTCGATGTTTTTTATTTGCTTGTTTAGATTAATAATACCTGGATTCAGGTCATCATATTCTTTTTCTTTGAAAACTTGTTTTTTATATTTCAATTCTACAAGCTCTTGTTTAAGTCTATTGATCAAATCTAAATTAGAGTCTCCCTCGTCATCAAATGAGACATATTTGTTTTTATAGTAATTATACAAGGAAGAATTCACTTCGATTTCCATTTTAAAATTAGATGTCTTAGTCTGCAAATCATTATAGCTTTGTAAGAATGCTGTTTTTGTGCTGTCAGAAGCCAGTGTAGGATGTGATCTCAAGAACTGAGTTAGCGAGTCTTCGGCATTATCTAATCTTGAACGTGCAGTTTTTACTTGCTCTGTATAAAAAGAAATCGTTGATTCTAGTTGTTTCTGATTTAGTTTTGCCATCGCCTTTGTATAAGCCCCCATAACCAATTTATTGATCAGAAAGGCTGTCTTAGGATCTAACGTTTTTATTTTTAATATTACTAGTTTGTCGGAATAGTTCGGGATGATTTCAAGCATTGTACCCAATATATCGCCTAACTCATTTGGTTTGAGTGCTGTGACATCAATTCTTGAAAATTTTATTTTCCTTATCAACCCCATTCTCAAAAGTGCATATTCGAAATTTATTCTGAATCCTGGATTTTTTACAATAATAATCTCATTTTTAGATTCACTTTTTTGTATTTCTTCGGCCAGATTTGACAGAAATAAATCACTTTTTAATAGTAAAACAGAACTATTAACTAGCGTTCTACCGCTCATGAGATCACTAGACATCATCGGCGATTTTTGTTGTGCAGATTTTCCAAGATTGTAAGTGTCTACTTGGAGTTGATACTCAGAAACATAGCGGGGAATATCAAATAAGGAATCAATTGCGGTTAACGATGTAAGTGCCAGCACAGTTAGAAATAAAAAATATCTCTTATTTTTTATGAGAAACCAAAGGCGATTAAAATATGCACTATCATAGGTTTCTGCACTTAAGTTTGATTGATTTATGTTAGCCATGCACAAATTCCCCTAGCCCTATCCCAAACATCAACCAAAATACGCCTGCAACTGGAGAGTAAATTATTCCTTCCGTATCAAACCCTCCCAATAAGAAAACAAATGGGCTCACCGAGCATGTCCAAATAAGTATTCCTCTGTTTTTATTTTCTTTAGTAAACCGAAGTGAAATTTTCAATAAAGAATATATAAAAGTTAGAACCAAAACTAACCAAGCAACTAGTCCGAATACACCCAGTTCTGTAAAAATAGCTCTGAATAAATTATCAGCAAATGTCCATTTTGTTCCAAAATAAGGATCTTTTTTTATTCTATCTGTCCATGGACCTGCTGCTGCAGCCACGCGAGACAAACCAATTCCGTATGGCATTACAGATGCTAACTCGACTGATCGGCTCCACGCACCTTTTCTGGCATTTGTATAAGTGGACACCTCCCCCAATGAAGCAGTTCTATTTTGTAATTGCATTACTTTTGCTGGCGAGAAAGAACCCACATCATCCATCTCGTCTGTCGCTGAGGTTAATATGGAACCTGTCATTTCAGCTTCAGGTAAAAACTGACTCGTTAAAATTAATAATAAAGCAACTAAACTAACAATTGAAAACGAAACGACTGAAAAACGCTTCGTTAGGCCTGTTCCTGGATAAAGCGAAACAGCAATAATTGAGAGGAGAAATAACACGATTGATATTCTTACCTGGCAAAAAATGAGCGTTGGAATTGCAAATATAAAAAAGGTGAGTGCCAATAAACGTGTGCTTAATGTTTTTTCTGGTCTAAGCAATAAGTAAATGGCAAAAGGAGCGCCGAGAAACATCCAAACAGATGGAGTACCAGGCAATGCAGTAGTGCCCATCGGACGATAAAGCGCCCCATGAAAAATATCTTTTGATATAGTCCCATACGACAATGGGCCTGAACCAGGAATGGAGTAAATCAACTCGGGAAAAAAGAGATATTCAGCGGTCGCTAAAACCGCTTCGAATGTAGCAAGACCCACTATCCATATAATAATATTATTTCGACTTTCTTTGCTCAGATGGTGAAAAGCCAGAAAATAAACAATAATTTCAGAAAAATAAACTTTAGAACCCGCTATCGATGGAAGAATGCCTAAACCAAAAGGATTAAAATATTGTAAAATCACCCAAATCGAAAATAATAAAATCATACTGATATGTGGAGTATATGAAATTTTATTTAGATTCTGAGACCTCATATCCAACATCGAACGCAATAGAATACAGATCAGAATAATGTCTTGAACTACGTGTACGAGAGGATGATAGCCAGTCATTAGTTTAAACGAGCCATCAAACAGTAGATAGAACAGATATCCAAATAATGCATACTCTAACGGAATAAAAAATGCACAACTTATACCCAAGGTAAGAGAAATTGCAACTATCGCATAAATCAAAGGAAATAAAAAAACATACGCAAAACTCAAACTTAGAAAAACAGAAACTAGAATAAATATTTTTTTCTTATCAAATGCTGGCTGAACAGATGAAGGAAGCGAGAGCTCGAAAGCTTCTTCAATCATTCTATTAGAATCAATTGTCGATACAAAGGTGCTCACTCAACAGTTCCTTTCACCCTAGGTATCGTCAGTAAAGTTTGAAAACTTAAAAGATGTGTAATGTTACCCAACAACAAACAGCGGACTTAAAACTACTAACCCCTTAAGATTACACTATAAAATTTTAATATCTGTTCAACATGTGAATCTATACTAAATTTTTTCTTAACATTACTCAGTGCATTATATGTTATTTTTTTCCTCAAATGACCATTCTGCAAAAGATTTTCCGTTGCCTGTGTCATTTCTTCAACACTGCCAGGAGAATAAAAAAATCCAGTTACTCCATGCTCAACGGTTTCTAATGCTCCACCCGCAGCTGAACAAACCACTGGGACTCCACATGCCATGGCCTCTATGATCACTCTTCCAAATGGCTCTGGCTTAATGGATGCGTGAACTAAAATATCCAATCCATTAATAGCTCTAACAGAGTCTTGCTGAAAACCAACAAAATGGATTCTATTTTCATAACCAAGTCTGCGAACTTCTCTTTTGAGTTCGTCTAAAAAACCTCTCTCAGAGCCAGTATCATAAATTTCATCTCCAATAATTACAAAGTCTATTTCCATACCTTTTTTTAAGATTCTCTCTGCCATCTGAACAAATTGTAATTGCCCTTTCCATCTTGCAATTGCACCTAAAACCCCAACGATAGAGCGATTGTTAGGTATTTTGAGCAATCCATTAAAATATCGATTGGGGCTATGGAAATATTTCTTAAGATCTAAGCCATTATAGATCACTGTGATTTTATTTTCTTTTTCTCCAAAGGAACTCGCCGTTGCAATTGAATTTGCAATAATAAAAACTTTTCCTTTGCTCAATTTTTTTAACAAAAACAATAAAAATCGACTGTTTATAATATCTCTTAAGTGCCAAACCATCGGGGTTTTAATTCCTATAATTCTAGAAAAAATCTGACACTTCATCCCGTTCGTATGAATTATATCAGGTTTATTTTCTAATAATAATTTCCTAAGACCACTCAAATACACCAAAAATGGGAAAAAACCAAAAAACAAACCTACCAATGATCTTATCGGAGTACTTCGGCTTAAATTCAAATACCGAGAAGGAATCGGAAGGATAGTATACTCAATATTTTCATTTTCTAACAACTCAATAAGAGGGCCACTGTTTTTGGGTAATACCACCCAAGGCTTATACTCAAGCTCTTTTTGGGCTTTTAAACCTTGCAACAACTCTAAAAGACTGCGCTCAGCCCCACCCAAATGTGTTGCTATGAGATAATAACAAATTTTTTTCTTAGACACTTATTCATATTCGCATACTAATTTGTGTTTCAAAATACAAGTCATAAAAGATGTCAATTAATCTATAAATCCAATTTTTCCGTCAATTTTATGACTAAAATAGGTTTCATATAATTATTTATTTAGTACTGATTTATTAATGTTATTCTTAAAGCAACGAACAAGGGAGTCAACAATGTCAAAGACCAACTTTTTCAAGAGTGTAGTAAAAGTTCAAATTTTTATTTTTTTCTCAACCAGCGCACAAGTTTTTGCGGCGCCTATATTGGACATAAACAGTGCAAGTAGAGAGTTCAAAACGGAGTCTGAGTACTCTGGCGCAAACAAAGACAAACGGCTTCTAATAAAAATCCGATTGTTATCTGGCGTCTCAAATCCAGGAGTTCACTACATCCCAGATACAACCAGTCTTTTAGACATGATCTCTCTTGCAGGGGGGCTCACTGATAAAGCTGAGTCTGACAAAATTGTCATTTATAGAAACATGGGCAATGCCTCTGAAACTCTAAAATATGATTTAGACAACATTCTTCGCGACAGCAGAGGATCCCCTCCTGCCCTAATGGACAATGACACCATTTTGATACCAGAAAGAACAAACTGGAAAACAGACCTCCTACAAAATCTCACTATAATCACATCTATGCTAGGAATAGTTGTTTCCAGTATTGCTCTTACTACAGCTCTCAAAAAATAAAACTAATTCGCTGCTCTCGCTACAGTCGTACAAGCTTGTTGCAAAGGAATGTAGTACCCACCATTGTAATAAACATAACCATTCACTGTGAGATAGATGATGTAGCCTATATTTCTTTGATACCCAAAGTTCATACACTGATTATAAATTCCATTAGGCGTGTAATCTAAGAAATAATATCTAAAGCTATCCATCGAACCACTGGAACTCAGCTGAGTATGAGGGGGAAGATTACCCTGCACAACAACAGACAAAGCTTGTTTCGTATCCGTATAATGCAGATAGACAGTTGGGAAATCGTTCATTGTATCATAGAGGTACTGATCAACTAACTGCCAAGAGGTTTGGACTTTTTGTAACTCAGTTGAACAATCAGGATCGTGATGACTCAACAAGTCCAGTGTTTTACTCACCTCTTCACCATTACACTGATGAAGCGCTGAAACGTCAGTATTGAACTGTAATACCACAGTTTTGACCGCGTATCTCAGAGTCGAAACTTGCACTGCATTGTTCAATGCTTGTGATTGAGCTAATAACTCATTCAGTGGATCCTGTGGAGATCCATGATTTGCAAAAGCTAAACTTCCACAAAACAATAAAACGACAGTTACCCAAGATAGTTGTTTCATACGAAATATCCCCCTTTTGTTGAATTTGACTGATATTTTTAGAATTGAGAAGAAAAAAATGACACTAATTTGACGCGGCTAGAGATGTTTTGGGTTGCCGGATATGCATAGACTAGAATATATAAGTACCAATGAATAAAAATCGATTACAGCATTCCAAAATAATTTGTGAAGTAGAAAAATTTCTTAATGGTTTTCTAGTGAATGAAAAAAAAACCAGCCCCTACTGCTCACAAATGGCAAAATATCAGCTCAATTCTGGAGGGAAACGAATTCGAGCACTCATTCCCTCCCTCATTATAAATAACTCTAATAAAACTGCCATTGCTCTGGGAGCCTCTGTCGAAATGATCCACAATGCTACTTTGGTGCATGATGATCTCCAAGATGGCGATCTAAAGAGAAGAGGAAAACTCACCGTCTGGAAAAAATATGGTGAAGCCCAAGCTATCAACTGCGGCGACGCAATGTTTTACTATGCCATAAAAATGATCAATGGTCTCCAACTCAAGTCACAAATCAAAGAAAGCATTTGTGAACTTGCTCTAAACTCCACCTTACAAGTAATCGAAGGTCAGGCTCAAGAATTCTTGATGAAAGACGAAAAAAACCCTAAAATCAGTCGATATTTAGGAGTCATTCGTGGAAAAACCTCAGGGCTCTTTTCTCTGCCCGTACTCATTGCTATGCAAGCTTTAGAGTACTCTAAAAATGACATGTTGATTGCAAAAAATGCTGCTGAAGGACTGGGCCTCCTTTTCCAAATCCAAGATGATTTACTGGATATATATGGAGATAAAAAAAGAGATCGAAAAGCCACAGATATAGCTGAAGGAAAAACGAGTCTTCTTGTTGCTCATGTGAACGAAAACGCAAGCACAAAGGACAAGAAAAAATTACAATTGATTTTAAAAAAATCAAGATTTGACACTAATCAGAATGACGTCACACAGGCATTAGATGTTTTTGAAAAATACAACGCTATAGGTGCATCTGTAACACATATTAATAAAATAAAAAATGACCTCTGTTTCAGCAAAAAACTTAGAAAAATCCCTGAAATTAGAAAAATAATTTTAGATCTCTGCGAGCTGTCTTTGGAGCCAATAAAAGGGCTGATTTAGATTTAAATCATGCCCAAATCAACGAGATGCTCACGAGTGATTGTTCCAGCATAGAGCCCTTGAAATTTTTTTATCCAAATTATATTCGTTGATGACTTTAGGTTATTACAAGTATTGCAATCATTCTTCTGCTTTTTTTCTTGAAAAACATCTCGCATCAACTCTTGAAATAATTTTCTAAGTTTATCGGGTTTGTCGATTTGGTCAGAAACAGTTTTGAGTAGACGAAAGGTCTCTAGTCTTGGTATTTTCTGTGACTTTATAAGCCATTTCAAAGTTCCCAGGCCCAAAAAAAACGACCACGCACTAAAAACCCGATAGCCTCGGCTCTGATGTGGGATCTTCTCAATGTATTGAAAGGCTAACTGGGCATTCATCTCCGTAGAAGCCCAAACTGCTTTTCGATCTGGGACTAGAAACCGTCCCTGTCTTTCATCTCCTTTTTGATCTTTTAGTAAATTAATTTTTTGCAAAAAAAGTCCAAAGTGATGAGATAAAAGCAAACTATCTCTATTTTTTTGAAAAGATGAGTCGCATAAAGTATAGAGCTTGGACAAAAGCTCCCCCACTACCCCCGCCACGAAAAAACAGTATCGATTGACCTCTTCAAGAGACCTGAGACGCAACTCTCCAGCCTTAGTTTGGTCTAAAAAACACATCATCCCTCTGGCCATATTCGCAACCTGATCACGAATCACTTTTTGAACACGTTTATCTAATGTATGAAAATCTAAAACTAATATGAAACTGTCCTGAACTAATTTTTTCTCATCTGGGTTCATTCCCGTGGAAAAAGTACCAAGAAAAGTTTCAACCCATTTTTGGACTTTGTTTGAAGACGGTTTTTTTTTAAAAAAATGTACAAAATCTTGTATGTACGATTTTTTCTCTGAAACATCTTCTGAAACAGCATCTTCAATCGTATCTAAAACCCGAAAGAGCAAGTATGCAAGCCCGACTTGATGCTTAAAAGGCTCCTCTAACTGATCAATGCAAAAAGCGAAGCTACGACTGACTTTGTTGAGATGGTTTTGGTAAAATCTACTATTTCGGGTCACACTAAAATCCAAATCTAAGCCGATGGCCGGAATCGAACCGGCGACCTACGCTTTACGAAAGCGTTGCTCTACCAGCTGAGCTACATCGGCACTTATTTTAAAACCTAGCAAATATTTTGATAAATTTCACTAGACTTCTCATGGCTTTATCCTTTTAAATAAACTCATGATCGACGCCATTCGAAACCATAAAGTACAAGTTTGGGTGCACTTTCAAGACGAAAAGAAAAATCGACACTTTCTCCTGTTTCAAACCACACCTGAGCGAGGTGCGTTTTGGCAACCCATTACTGGAAAGGTAGATAAAAATGAACCTCTGGAAGTTGCTGCCAAAAGGGAGTTCGAAGAGGAGACGGG
>JAHFAB010000005.1:3286-15320 GCA_023250795.1 Bacteriovoracaceae bacterium | reverse complement strand
CTGGGTCCATTCCAATTAATATTGATTTGCAACTCTCTGGCTCAGCCAAGGGAATTCCCTTTTGGAGTAACAGAGATTTTAGTTCCTCTGTTCCGCAGACATAAACAGGTCCAAGTTTTCTTTCATAGATATAGCACGCCGCTCCAAAGCCAGAAGTCATCACTTCTGTTTGCGTGCATTGGAAACCTAGTGTAAATAATTTTTTAAAAACATTTTCTGGAGATCTTGCTGAATTATTCGTTAAGAATAGGTTTTTTTTCCCAAGAGCTTTCAATCTTGTAATGACTTCTAAAGCTCCTGGCAATACTTTAGACCCTGCATAAATTACACCGTCTAAATCAAAAATAAAGCAAGTTCGAGATTTAAGAAGAAGCTTCAGGTTAAGAGTCATATGTTTTACTTGCTCCTCTGTTCTGCTTTGAACTCGCTTTCAGTCTGGGTTGGTTTGCACGATGTAGACTGCAACACGGAGCTTAGGCGCCATTGCTAATGGCAGTAACCTGTTTTTAAAGGAAATTCAATTTTATCATATTCTACAGTGGGGGTTTTCACAAAGCGGCCTTTAATTTTTTTCTTTTTGATGCGAATAGCACCTAGTTCTTCGAAAAAAAGGATAATTTTGTTTAGATTGGAGAGATCCATATTTACCAGTTTAGCAAGTTCATATACGGACTTGGGTTTTGAGATAAGGATTTGAGATAAAATTCCAAGATTTTTTACAAATCGATCAAAATCCTTCTTGTTATCAAAAGAAATTTCAAAATGAGAACCAATAACCGATCGTTTCTTTATTGCTTTATAGTCTCTCAAAAAATTTTTGAGTGCTTCAGTTGGAGTTTTCATTGAAATAGTGAGTGTTTTCATAATTGTATGCCCATCCTTTCTAAGACAAGTAAATTAAAATCTTCAATCAACCGTTCTTCGTTCAAAAAGGTATATTGTATTTCTCGATTGCCAATGTGAATATGTGGCCCTTTTGGATGATGGTTGTCAAATAACACCGTATTTCCATTGGTTATGTCTTTACATATCAAGCCATATTTAACACCGTCTGGATATTTTTCCGATCTAGGTAATTCATACAATGTATATTCGATAACATAGCGGTCCTTAATTTTAAGTTTACGTTTAGTTTTCAAAATAGCAGACATAGTGGTGTTAAAATACCACTATAATTTTGCTTTGTAAAGAAATATACAGGGTTTCTTCATGAGCGTTCTTTTTGAGCAATAACAGCGAGGTTTCCAGCATAAAGTTTGAAGTGAAGTTTGTCGGCTCTAGTTTTTCTAAGTATTTTTGTAACTCTAGCTTTTGTGTTGGGTGAGAATGGAGCTAGGTTTAGCCAATGCTTCACAGAGTATTTGTTTGGGATAGAAAAGGACTTTGCAGTTGAGAAGCCCACTGATTGAAATAGAGCGGAAATATTTTTCAAGTTGAAAAGATAGGTGTGCTCGATGTCAAAAATAGGGCTTTTCTCTCTCAGAATTTTTGCACTCAGAGCACGTGTATTATGGGTAATGCAAACGGCAATGCCACCTGGCTCTAGTGCTTCATGAACTATTTTGAGAAAACTTCTGGGATCTGTGATGTGGTCAAGAACTTGAAAAAAACAAATTAGGCTAGCCGAATTTGGAGGGATGATGCCTAGATCAAATATCCCACGTATAAATTTTGAAGAAGGACTCACCGGTCTGAATTTTTTTTCCGCGTCTTGGCTGGGCTCGATTTCGATTTGTTCACGAAATCCATGCTCTACTCCATAACGAAGCATGAAACCTGTGCCACCTCCAATCTCTACAAAAGTTCCTCGATGGGAGAGTTTTTTTAGGGCTTGATCCAATACTGGAGCATAGGAATTATAAATCTCAGGTTCTTGGGTGTCATAAGAGACTAATCCATGATGATAGAGCTCAGCCAATTTGCTGGGGTCTCCAGCTGGATCGGAATAGATCATTTCACAAGCGGTGCACTTGACTAGCTGAAAATGTCTGCGATCTGGAGTGCGCCTCGCAGAAAAAATTTGCTGATTAAAATCTGCATCAGAAAAATTAGCTGAGTACAAAACATTTTTCTGAGCTTGTGGACCGCAGAGAGTGCAAAATCTTTCTTCAAGTTTCATATTAAGTTTCATTTCATGTTTCATGGTGACTAGCCTCATTTTCTGATTTGATAAACTCTAAAATTTGCATTGCAATGTTTTCTGGATCCATACGACATTGTCCGAGATGAAAGCGTGGAGAGCCATAGCGTTGTCCTCTAAAATAATAGGGAGCTAGAATTTTAAAAGGGACAGCCATCTCCAAAGAAGCTTGTAATGACTCGCCCATCCCACCTGTCTTATAATGTTCTTCGACGACTAAAACTTTGCCTGTTTTTCGGACACTCTCTGTGAGAGCTAGGTCTTTTTCTAGTTGAAAGGGGAACTTAGATATCCCAAATAAGTCGGGATTGACTCCAGAGGATTTGAGTATTTCGAGTGTAGGGATCAAAAGTTGCAGAGCATGTCCCATCCCAATCAATGTAATCTTCGAGCCTCTATTGTAGTGACGAGTGAGGGTCTCAGGATTTTCTTCCAAAACGGGCATAGAGGATTGAAATCCAGAAATGGCCAATCTAAGATACGTAGGTGAGAGAGTTCTTTGTATGTTTTGCACATGGGCTTCGACTTGATTGTTTTCACATGGAAAAAACAATGTCATATTGGGCAATCCCTTGAGAATACCCAGATCTTCCAAAGCGTGGTGGGTTCCTCCCATAATTCCATAGGTATAACCGCCCCCGTTGCCTACGATGTGAACAGGAAGATTATGTAAACAAATGTCATTTCTAATTTGTTCCAAGCACCGCAAAGTAATGAAAGGGACAATAGAATAAAGCCAGGGTCTCAGCCCAGTGTAAGAAAATCCTGCGCCCAGTCCGACCATGTTTTGTTCTGCCACTCCTGCGTTTAGAAATCGCTTCCCAAAAGCTTCTTGTATTTTTTCAAATGCTTTGAACCCAAGATCTCCTGAGATGAAAACAGAGCGTGGGTCATTTTCTAAAATATGGTGGAGGGCTTGGGTGAACTCTATTCTCATGACTGAGACTCCAGTTCACTCATTGCTTTTTCATAAAGCTCTTTTGTGAGAGGCAAGTAGTGCCAAGACATCTGATCTTGCATGAAGCTCACCCCTTTTCCCTTGTGAGTTCGGGCGATAAGGCAGGAGGGCTTTCCTGGTATTTGAGATTTAAAAGCACTATTAAGTTGAGAGAAGTCATGACCATCCAATTCTTGAACAGCAAAACCAAATGCTTCCCACTTCTTTACCAGAGGTTCTGTATTCAAAACATCTTTTGTAGAGCCAAATCCTTGGAGTCCATTGCTATCGATGATGACAGTCAGATTTTCAAGTTTATGGTGTCCAGCAAAAAGAGCTGCTTCCCAAGTGGAACCTTCATTGCACTCCCCATCAGAAACGAGACAAGCAGTTCTGTTACCGTTTTCATGGAAAATTTGATTTGCGTAAGCAATCCCTGTTGCAATGGGGAGGCCATGCCCAAGAGATCCTGTTGCAAAGGGAATTGCTGAAAAAGCAAGAGGAGCTGGGTGAGCTGAAAGTAAAGTTCCATCTTGATAGTATGTGGCCAAATCTTTGTCGGTGAGCACCCCTATGGCCCAAAGAGTGGCGTACAGAGCGGATGCTCCATGTCCCTTGCTTAAGATAAAGCAGTCATTTGGGGTGAGCCATTCTTTATGTAAGTAGGCCAAGATTTCGACACAAGAAAGTCCAGAGGATATGTGACCTGAATTTGCTTTATAATGCATTTGAATGAGCTGAACTCTGATCTTTTTTGCGATTTTTGAGAGTTCAGTCATACAGGTTTCCCCAAGACACTGTTTTTGAGGCTAGATAAGAGAGTTTCCGGATTTTTATTAATCCAATCCATTGTTTTCATCAGTCCGTCGCGCAGAGAAACGGAAGGATGCCAACCCAGGACCGACTTGGCTTTTTCTGGGTTGGCAAACCATTCTTTGCGATCCCAGTTCCGATTTTCCATAGACCCCCACTGGGGTTTTTCTGTGATGTGAAAGAGATCTCGGGTGAGATCCACGATGTCACTCAAAGTGGTTTTTTTGCCAGAACCTATATTAAAAATCTCGCCCCGTTCGAGATTATCACTTTTTGAGATCACTGCACCTATCGCACCACAAAGATCATCAATAAATAGAAAATCTCTAGAAATTTGAGGATTCACTAGGGGGGGGAGTTTTTTTTCTTTCGCATGGAGAAGGAGTGTTGGAATGAGGCGAGATGTTTCTTCAAGGGGTCCGTACAGAGAGTAAAGGCGTAAAACCCACGCTGGAAAGGAGAGGGATTTTCCATAATATTGTACGAGTGAAGTGGCACTTACTTTGGAAACAGCATAATGACTATCGGGCTGGGTATACGAATTTTCAGCTGGACCGCTGCAGTTTAAACCATATTCTGATGAACTCCCACATTGTATGAATGCACGAAACCCAGAAATATTTTTTGAGGCTTCTAAGAGGTTTCTCACGCCATCAAAATTAGTGGAATAAATTTTATCCACATCTGTCTGGTTAGGGTAGGCTCCGTACGCTGCGCAGTTTATAATGATGGAGGGTTTTACTTCCCTGATAAATGAGGCGACTTCATTTATCGACGTCAGGTCCACCTTAGCCGTTTTTAACGGAGCGATATCTTTCAATCTCCAAACAGTTCCCCCGGGTCTTTCGATGGCTATGATTTCAGTGTGCTTACCCAAATAACTACCCAAGTATTTATAAAGACTCGCACCGACAAATCCACCTGCTCCAGTAATGACAACGGGATTCATTTTTTACCCGCCCACTCTCTATTTTCAAAATACCAGCGAACGAGTTCTGGGATGGAGGTATCTAAACTCTGCTTTGAGGTCCAACCCAGTTCCCTATTGAGTTTGCTTGTATTGAGCGAGTACCGCCTGTCATGTCCAGGGCGGTCCGTGACATGTCGAATGAGAGATCTTGTTGATCCCATTTTTTTATCTAATAACCCATCCACTGCATCACAGATTCTTTCCACTATTGTCAAATTGGTTCGTTCACAATTCCCACCAATATTGTACGTTTCACCCACTTTTCCACGCTCTAAAATCAGGAGCAATGCTTCACAGTGGTCGCTCACGTGTAACCAATCTCGAATTTGTAACCCATCTCCGTAGACTGGAAGTTCTTTTCCATCAAGAGCGTTGAGAATGACTAACGGTATGAGTTTTTCTGGAAATTGCCAAGGTCCGTAATTATTTGTGCAATTAGTAAGAAGGGTGGGTAAGCCATAAGTTTTGTTCCAGGCACGAACCAAGTGATCAGACGCAGCTTTTGAGCTTGCGTATGGGCTGTTAGGCCGATAGGGAGCTGTTTCATCACGTGGAGAGTCATTTGGTTTCAAAGATCCATACACTTCGTCTGTGGAGACGTGTAAAAAAAGGCGATTGTTAAAGTTTCCGTTCCAAGCGTTTTTGGCTGCTTCTAGCAAAGTGAAAACACCTTCGATGTTGGTTTTAATAAAAGCTTTCGGTCCTAAAATAGAACGATCTACATGAGACTCTGCGGCAAAGTTAATGACTTGTGTGATATTGTGATTTTGAAAAATTTTCTCCACTAAATCACTGTCTGTGATGTCTCCATGAATAAATTCGACATTGGGCTGAGTGAGGAGGTCTTTGATATTGGCTAGGTTTCCAGCATACGTGAGAGCATCAAGTATCACCAGTCGACCGTCTGTTCTTTGATAAGCCAGTCTCAGGAAATTACTTCCGATAAATCCAGCTCCTCCGGTAATTAGCCAAGTGGGTTTCATTCGAGAATACGATTCTGGTTTGAGAGTAAAAGCGTATTGGCTTCTAAGAACGAATCAAAAGTTCCTGCGTCCGTCCAACGGCCTTTTACAAAACTGTATTGGAGTTGACCTGATTTAATATAAAGATTATTGACTGCTGTGATTTCGAGTTCTCCTCGAGCGGATGGTTTTGTATTTCTGATCACATCAAAAACTTGGTTGTCGTACATGTAACAGCCCACAACTGCATAATTACTTTTTGGTTTGACTGGTTTTTCTTCGATGGCAACCACTTGTTTTTCGTCCAATGCAGCAACACCGTAGCGCTCTGGGTCTCCCACTTCTTTGAGAAGGACTCGTGCGCCACTGGGCTGATCTTGAAAGGCATGGACATGTTCGGCTATAGAATATTCGAAAATATTATCTCCAAGCAGAATCACGATTTTCTGACCTTCGGAGAACTGCTCAGCTAATGCAAGGGCATGGGCAATCCCACCCGCTTCTTCTTGTACACGATAAGTAAATTCGCACCCGAATCGTTTGCCCGAACCCAGTGAGTTGACGACATCACCCATGTGAGAGGTGGATGTGACGACTAGGATCTCTTTTATCCCTGATTTGACCAACTGTTTCACAGGATGCCAAATCATAGGTTCTCTGCCTACGGGCAAGAGGTGCTTGTTTGTGACTTCCGTTAGTGGAGCAAGACGTGTGCCAACGCCGCCGGCTAAGATGATCCCCTTCATAAATAATACCTCTCCGGGGCATTTATAATTTTTTTAGTTGTATTTCAAGGAGAAAAGAGCCCTTATCGGGTTTGAGAGGAGGGACAGAGAGTAATTGGGATGGGTTTCTGAGTTTGGGAGGAATTGAGGAAAAGAGTCTGTTTCCACTCAATGGCTTTTTTCCCCCGACGTTGGATGAGGCGATGATTAATCCAGACTTGAGTTAACTGAAGCTGAAAAATAGGCCGAAAAGTAAAAGATTGGTGAGCAGATTGTATAGCGTCTATTTGATAAAAGAAATCAGGCTGAGATGACGTGATCTCATAGGTGCAAGGCATAGACTCAGTTTTCAAAATGAATTCAGTTGTGGGGATATTTCTATCAATATTATGCTTTTCTTTTGTTTTTTGCGTCATAATCTCACTGACTTCAATAGAAGTGAGATTATGTGGGTTCCCATACGAGAGGATGATTTCAGGGGGTATCACTAAGAAAGGAAGTGAGGTTAGAATTTTCATCCCTAGGGATGTAGATTTTTCACTAAAGTAGAGTTTGATTTCGAGATTTATCTGATTAGAATTCGAAGAGCTCAAATATGGCAGGGGTATTGCGAAAGAGTCATGCTCCTCAACTAACTCGGGAATAATGGCAGCCCTGGCTAAAAGAGGGTTTGAGCTATCTAAAAAGGTTCTTGTGTAGAGGTTCTTTCCCTTGAAAAGAACGAGATCTTTTCTCGCATGCTCTCTAGTAAGGGAGTTTCTCATACGAGGAAAGGAGTTAATTTTTAGGTTTCGTATGATTTCTAATAGCGCATCT
Organism: Bacteriovoracaceae bacterium; assembly: GCA_023250795.1. GTDB lineage: Bacteria > Bdellovibrionota > UBA1018 > UBA1018 > UBA1018 > JAHFAB01. Next base: position 7,957 of record JAHFAB010000005.1, on the reverse strand, counting down.
TTTTCATGAAACATAAAAGCTTTCGGATAGAGCCAAAGGCTTTGTTGATGAAACTGTGATTGATTAGCTAACCAGAGAGACTCTGTGCCTGGAAGGGGTGGCAATCCTTCAAATGAGACAAGAGTGAGGTAATGACCGGGTTCTCCTATTGCTTTCGAAAAAGCTCGGGTTTCACTGGCTTGAGTCCCATAGAGTGTTTTCCAACTAAAGAATGAATGAATACTTTCGGCTCTGATGACGTAAACAATGAAAAACATACAAACCGGGATAATCAAATAATAAAAAGTTTTTTGGATTCGCTTAAGCCACCTAAATTTTTGTATTAGAAGAGCTGTTTCTATTAGAATATCAGCTTCGATTAAAATAAAAATTAGACCTGTAAAAAGCCACATCCCAGGTTCGTTCCGGCCAATAAAAATAATCGCAATAGATTGTGCAAAAAACCCAATGGAGAGCGCTTTCCCTGTTATAGATAGACAACGCAGAAGCGCTGCTATTACTGGAAAAAGAAATAGAAATACCCCTAAATTTTGATTTTCTATTCTCCAGCCCCCAAGAATGAGTGAATTCATGAGTCTCAATATAGAATTTGGAATTTCGTTTAAACTCAGCACAGAACTATTTCGGTTTCCCGGGATTGGACTTTCATAGATTGACTGATGAATGAGGAGATAAGGTAGGAAGAGTATGGATAGTGTCAGTGCAATGAGTATGAAACGTTTTGTCTTTACTTTGTTTTCGAGAGCTTTATCACAGAGAAGGCTGATAGTCGTATAGACTCCAAAGTGAATGATGGCGACGAATCCTGATTCGAAGGAGAGAGTCATGATAAAATAAAGAAACGATAGAAAAAAGAAATCAGATTTTTTTCCTACTTTTAAGACTCGATTGAGAAAAATGAGGGTGTAAATCCCAATGATGGGTGCCCACCCTGCATTTTGAAAAGTAACCATGTTTCTTCCCGTCAGATGGACACTCAAGGTAAGGAAGAGGAATGTGGCCAGTGTTTTGTACCGGTTTTTCCACAATTCTTGTGCAAGCCATACCATCCCAATACAGAGAATGATGTGAGCGAATTTTGAAACACAGTTCAGAACTAACTCAGAATTTGTAGAAATATATGAGCAGAGGTACCCAATAAAATAAGTGACGGGGCTTAAGTGATCTTCAAAGCGGAAACTAGAGACTAGAGATATCCAAAAATCTTTGCCAGTGAGCGAGCGCATGGCTTGCCCAATTGGAAATCCATAGATAATAGCGTCGTTTCCAAGAGAGATTTGAACCTTTGACATGAAATAGAGTTGGATGAGATTAACCCCAACTAGTAAGGAGATAATAATGAAAAAAAGAGCTTTAATTTGCCTGGCGTGCACTCGGTAGAGTTACTTCATTCCTAGATATTCGACAATAGGTTTCTCAAGTACCCTTCATGTATTTTTCCGGATTTAACCCTTCGCGTTTGAGATCTTCTCTGACCATGAGGTAGACGAGCTCTTTAAAGCTGCACTTGGGTTTCCAGCCCAGTTTTTCGCGGGCTTTGGTGGCGTCACCGATCAAAATATCAACTTCTGTGCGGCGGAAATTATTGGGATCAATTTTTACATACTCTTCCCAATCTCTTCCAACGAGTTCAAAAGCTTGAGTGAGGAATTCTTTGACAGAGTGGGTTTCTCCTGTGGCAATGACATAGTCATCTGGCTGAGGGGCTTGCAGCATGAGCCACATGGCTTCGACATAATCTTTTGCAAATCCCCAGTCCCGCTTGGCGTCGAGATTTCCCAAAGAAAGCTCTTTTTGTTTTCCAGATAAAATGCGAGCTAAAGCTCGAGTGATTTTTCGTGTCACAAATGCTTCACCTCGACGTGGGGATTCGTGGTTAAAGAGAATCCCGTTCGAAGCATGCATGTGATAGGCCTCGCGATAATTGACAGTGGACCAATAGGCGAAGAGTTTGGCGCAAGCATAAGGACTTCTGGGATAAAAAGGGGTTGTTTCACGCTGGGGGATTTCCTGAACTTTCCCAAACATTTCTGAGCTAGAAGCTTGGTAAAATCGAGTTTCAGTTCCCGTTTCTAAGATTGCATCGAGGAGACGTAAGTTTCCTAGACCCGTTACGTCACCCGTATACTCCGGAATGTCAAAACTCATTCTGACATGGCTCTGTGCGCCAAGATTGTAGACCTCAGTTGGTTTGATTTTTCGCATGACGCGGATTAGCCCCTGAGCATCGGTCATGTCTCCATAGTGCAGAAAAAACGGCTTGTCTTTATAGCGCTGATTGTCAATAATTTCGTCTAGCCATTCATTCTTGAACGAAGTGGTGCGGCGTATAATGCCGTGGACTTCGTAGCCTTTATCCAAAAGAAACTCGGTTAAATAAGATCCATCTTGCCCCGTAACCCCAGTGACTAGTGCTCTTTTCGTCATATATCTTACTATTCTCACTGGGGATCAAAGCTCATGTCAATTATATTTCCCTGCTTACGCAGGTTTTAATTATTTTCATGTACAAAATCAGTTATTCTTATCTTATGCAAACGGTCGGCATCACAGGCGCCAGTGGAATCATGGGTCAGGTTTTGATGAAAAACAACCCGGATATAAACTGGGTGAGTTTTGAAGGGGATTTATTAAACCCTGGTGATTTGAAAAACTGGTTTGAGGGGTTGGGGCATAAAACCGAAAAATTTATCCACCTGGCGGCGATCGTTCCAACACACCTTGTGGATCAAGATCCCATCAAAGCGATGCGCGTAAACGTTGAAGGGACTTGTCTTTTTTTAGAGCAAGTGAGGCAGCATAATCCTCAGGCTTGGATTTTTTTGGCGTCTACGGCCCACGTATATGCTTCGAGTGAAACTCCTCTTAGAGAAGAGAGTAAGCTTGAGCCCATTTCCTGGTATGGCCTGACAAAACTGCATGCAGAGCAATGGGCTAGTGCGTTGTCTGGGCGCTATGAGATGCCGCTTTGTATAGGTCGGATTTTTAGTTGCAGCTCTCCACTTCATCCGAAGACTTATTTCTTGCCAGCAATGGTGGAGAAAATTTCCAAAGCTCCGCGAGGGGGAAAGCTTGAAATTCGAGGCCTCAAAGGGACACGTGATTTTCAAACCGCTGAACAGGCCTGTGCCGCCATTCGGTTTTTGATGGATCGAAAAGCACAAGGAGTGTTTAACGTTGCGTCGGGAGTACCTGTGAAGCTCCATGATTTGGTTTTAGAGATCCAGAAAAGACTGGGGAGAGAGGACGTGAAAATCGTTCCATTGGATACGGAGACGAGCCACCTGACTGCGGATGTTTCCAAACTCAAGGAGTTGGGGTTTCAGCCTAGGTTTGATTTAGGAGAACTTTTGAATTAAAGACATGATACTTACGTTTTAAAGCCCACTTTAAAATCCTTGCTTATATTTTAAACCTATCTTAAAATCTTAAGTATGAACCGTTATTTGGAAAATCAGATCATCACAGACCTTGAAAAGAAAATGGTCCTACTTGCAGGACCGAGGCAATCTGGAAAAACATCTCTGGCAAGGCAAATTATAAGATCCGATGAAAGTCGGTACTTTAACTGGGACGATGATTTTCAAAAAGAGAGCATACTCAAGAGACAGTTTCCACATACGCCAGGATACATCGTCTTAGACGAAATCCACAAATATGCGCGTTGGAGAAACTGGTTAAAAGGCTTTTACGACACAAATAATGGACGTTATAAAATCCTAGTCACTGGAAGCGCTAAACTAGATTTTTATCGCAAAGGTGGGGATTCGTTACAAGGACGTTATAATTTTATACGCCTTCATCCTCTGAGTCTAAAAGAAATCAGCTCTGGCCTGAAAAAGGACCTCGAATTACTACTTAAGTATGGCCCGTTTCCAGAGCCATTTTTAAGTCAATCAGAGGTGGAAGCACGGCGCTGGTCAAGACAATATCGTTCCCGTATTATCCGTGAAGAACTTCTGAGTCTTGAAAAAGTCTCCGAAGTAAGCCTTTTAGAACAGTTGATGATGCGTTTACCTGATCTCGTGGGTGCCCCACTCTCTGTTAATTCGCTTACAAGTGAACTGCAGATTTCTCAACCCACACTCAGTCGGTGGATTGAGCTACTCGAGCGTATTTATGCCATATTTAGGGTCTACCCTTTTGGAGCGCCAAAAATACGAGCGATCAGAAAAGCCGCAAAACACTACCATTTTGACTGGAATATCATTGAGCAGCCGGGTCCCCGATTTGAAAACCTGATCGCAAGCCATTTGCTTAAGTGGTGCCAGTTTATTGAGGACACTCAAGGGCACGACATGGAGTTGCGCTACTTCAGAGATACCGACCAGCGGGAGGTTGATTTCGTTGTCATCAAAAACCGAAAACCGGTACTGGCTGTGGAAGCCAAGCTTTCTGACAAGCAGTGTTCAAAAGATTTAATCTATCTAAAACATAAATTTCCAGAGCTAGAATGTGTTCAAGTCGTATTACAAATGGACGAAGACATACTCAATTCACATAAAATCAGGATTTGTGGTGCACACTTATTATTGCGAGAACTGGTTTGATTTTTTTCCGCGTCTTAGTTCCAGAGGCAAATCATGATAGGCATTTTCTACGGAAGTAAACCAGTTAAAACGCACCAGGTGATAAAGCGCGGCGATCCCATCTTTCCAATTTATTTTTTTC
>JAHFAB010000005.1:0-3176 GCA_023250795.1 Bacteriovoracaceae bacterium | reverse complement strand
AGCAAATTACTGAGGATGGTGAGCAGGCGGTTCACAAAGTAATGGTAGGTTCGGTGGACTTGGTAAGAACTTTTTTTGAAGCGGCTCCCATAGACCACATCGGCTTTTCCTTCGAGGAGAGGAATTAGGAGAGAGGGGATGTCTTTTGGGTCGTATTCGAAATCCGCGTCGTGGATCATGATAAAATCTCCAGAGGCCTCTTGGATGCCACGGATGATCGCCGAGCCTTTACCTTGGTTCGAGGGCTGTTCTAGAACTTTGAACCCATATTTTTTAGAATATTCTTTTAGAATTTTTAGTCCACCATCTTTGGAGTGGTCGTCGATAAAAATCCACTCTCTTTCTATGGGGCAGGGAGAGGACATAAGATTTTCGATGACTTTGGGTAAGTTGGCCTCTTCGTTATAGACGGGGACGATCAGGGAGAGGGTGGGATTGGGGCTCATATAGCGCCAAAATGACTGGGGAATTGCAAAAGGTCAATAAAATAATTGCCAAAATTACCACATTCTGGTATTGTGGAAATGTGATTGTAAGCTACGGCAACAAGCTGGCTCGAGATTTAGTAGAAAACAAGAATAGTAAGGAGATCCGTCAATTTCCAGCAGAACTGTATAGAGTCGCTAGAAAGAAGTTAAACATGCTTCATGCCGCTAAGGAATTAAAAGACTTATTGATTCCGCCTGGAAATCGCCTTCATAAACTCCATGGAGATCGTGAAGGAAGCCATGCAATTTCAATTAATGACCAATGGAGAATTACATTCCGTTGGCATGATTCGAATGCCCTAGATGTGAGAGTGGAGGATTATCACTCATGAAGTTTAATAGTTTTGTAGATCCATTTCACCCCGGAGAAATTCTTTTGGAGGAGTTTCTTGAACCCAAAAAGCTGAGTCAGTTAGCTTTTTCGGAAAAATTGCAATGGTCACCCCGTAAGCTTAATGAAATTATCAAGGGTAAGCGTGGTATTACTGCAGCTTCGGCAATTGATTTAGCCCGTGCTTTGGGCACAACTCCAGAGTTTTGGTTAAACCTACAAATCACTTATGATTTGGCAGAGGCCTATCGACTAAAAGCAGCCTAGAAAAACCTCTTTTTTTTCTCCAAAATCACATGTTGATGGTATTGAGAGTATAGAATGCTGAATTTAGATAAAATTATACTGCGTGGGAGTCAAGTTGATCTTTTTCCTATGAGTTTAGAGTATGTCAATGAAAACTACTTACATTGGCTCTCTGATCCAGAAATTACTCGGTTTATTAGTGCCATATATACAGATATTTCAGGTCTTCAGAGATATGTCCAACAGAGGATGGATGACCCTAACGTCTGTTTTTGGGCTATTTGTGATCGGAATTCTGGTCAACACATTGGGAATGTAAAACTTGAACCGATCAATCGTAAAGACCTACGGGCAACTTTTGGGATTTTAATTGGGAATCATAATTACTGGGGTAGGGGCATTTGTACTGAAGTAACGCGATTGGTCTCTGATTATGCATTTGGAGAACTTAAACTGATCAAAGTAGATTTAGGTGTTTCTGAGGATAACCAGGCTGCAATTCGCGCTTATGAAAAAGCGGGGTTTCACCGTGAGGGAACACTAAAGCGCCATCAATTAGTTCATAATCGAATGATTGATGTGGTACTGATGGCGAAGTTCACCGAACTTTGAAGAGAGGCTTCAGTGGTTCGCAGCGCAGGTGTTTTTCTAAAGTTCTCTCTGCAAGGACGTTTTTAAGCAGTGAGAAAAAATTTTCATATACACCAAGAAGTTGCAACAAGTCTGCCTCGGTATGTGCATAACTGATATTATGGCTTCCTAAAATCAGAATGCCATTTGCAAACATTTCTTGAAGATAAAAGGTTTTTATCATCGATTGTTCATAAGAAGGAGTATTTTTGAATATTAAAAAAGTCCAAGAAGGATGACCAGAGATTCCTAGAGTCTCCTCTAGGCTTAAACGGTTAATCAACTGTTTAACTCCACTTCTGATTTTTTCTCCTTTTATGCTCAAATTTTCAATGACCGGCTCTCTTTCAAGTTTCTCTAAAGTCGCCAAGGCTGCGGCTAAAGAAAGAGTTTCACCACCAAATGTAAATGAAAAAAAGATCTCTTCCATGAGATGCATGATCTCAGCTTTTCCTGCAATGGCTGAAACTGGATAGCCATTTGCGAGTCCTTTCCCAAATGTTGCAAGATCTGGTGTTACACCAAAAAACTCTTGAGCTCCTCCTTTAGCATATCTGAAACCGGTGATGGTTTCATCGAATATTAAAACCGCACCGTTTTGATGGGCAAGTTCTTTCACTTTTTCTAGAAAACCATCGCGGGGTTCTTCTACGTTCATGGGTTCCAAAATGACTGCGGCAATTTCACCAGGGTATTTGCGAAACAGGGAATGCAAAGACTCTAGATTATTGTAAGAAAAGAGATGTGTGAGTTCACAGATCGCCTGTGGAACTCCTCTGTTGCGTGCCGTGGCCCCGATATACCAGTCTTGCCAGCCATGATAGCCACAAGCAGCTATACGGTCTCGGTGAGTATATGCACGAGCCAGTCGGATAGCGCCCGCTGTAGCGTCTGACCCATTTTTTCCAAATCTTACCATTTCAGCACAAGGGACAAGGGAGACAATTTTCTCGGCGACTTGCATCTCTAATGGGTGGGGTAAAGAAAAAATCACTCCGTCTTCTAGCTGGCGTTTTACTGCCTTCGTGACATCGGGGTCGTTATAGCCTAGAGTCACTGCAGCCAAGCTATTGACGTAATCAATATACTCGTTGCCATCGACATCCCAAACGTGGCTTCCCTGTCCTTTTTCGATAAAATAAGGTGAAACTCCCAGCGGATATTGAGTGATGCTTTTACTAAAAGTCTGTGAACCCAAGGGGATGGTCTTTTGTGCACGCTTTAGTAAGAGTTCTGATTTTTCAAAAAGTCTTTTTATTTCCATAGTGGTTTCCCATAAAGGCGCGATCTTTTAATTGCTCTTGCATATTGGAATTCGATAACATATTTGGCTTCTACTTGCAATTTTACTCAATAATGTGGGAGCGGCGATTGATCCTCATTTTAAGCAAGGAGTGACTGGGCTTATTGAGTTTCGAAGCCTTTTAAACCGTGCATTATGAAGCTCGTTTGGTACCACCTCTATCTTAACTGGAATCTTA
>JAHFAB010000272.1 GCA_023250795.1 Bacteriovoracaceae bacterium | reverse complement strand
TCAACCGCTGCCGCTGCTCTCGCTTCTGCTGCTTCCCTTATTGCTGTGGCGTTCACTGCCGCTACTCTCGCTGCTGCTGCTGCTTTTGCTGTGGCCACGACTTTCAGTGCTGTTGCTTTCGCTACTGCGGCCTCCGCTTCTACTGCTCTCCCTATTATAATTTTCTCCGCTACTTTGGTTTTCTCTACTGCAACTTTCTCTGTTGCTACTTTCATTACTGCAACTTTCTCTGCTACTACTGCTTTTACCGCCGCGGCTCTTGCTGTCACTGCTGCTTCTGCCGCTGCTTTTGCCGCTGCTGCTGCTGTAGCGGCCTTCACTGACGCTTGGATTATTGTTGCAGGTATCGGTACAAGTATCGGTACAGGCAGGGGAGCTGTTATCACCGAAGCCACTGAGGTAATAGGTGTCGGTGTTGTGGCTTGTGAGGTGGCTGAAGAAGATGGATGAGGAGTATAGGGACATGGAGGAGGACTAATTACAGAAGTTGTCTTGATTGGCAATGGAGTTGTAGAAATTACCGGAGCAACGACAATAGGTGGCGACACACAGCTGCAAAAGAAAAAATCAGCCGTATTATTTGCTTGATTGAAGTCAGTAAAAAGGTGAGTTGGCATTTTTGACCACCCAGAACTCTCATAATCCTTGTTAGGATCTCCCCAATCTGAAATATCAACAGTAACTTTTTTGATTTCACAAAAAGTCTTACATTTCTTCTGGCAAATACAAGGAGGGACCTGTCCGTAACCTGTATCAACATCTTCCATTACAAAATTACTGCCACCTGCTTCTTTTTCTGCCACCTCAGCTCGAATTGCAGCCTTAGTACGATCCGGACCACGACTCATATAAACCTGAGCTTTGATTGCACTATTAGCAACACAGGGCAAATCAGGATAGGGCTCATAATAGGCACGATCAGTTTGTTCAAGACTAATGCCTCCCCATCCCACGACGGTCACAGCACCTGCGATAGCATCTCCAGCAGCTGTCTCAGGATTTTCACCAAGAATACCCACATTAAATATGAAAAGCATTGCTGCTGTATTCGGAATTCCTTTAACAAACTTCCCTAGCCCTCGAATGACTCTTCCCGCTACTTGACCCATTCCAGTTCCAGCGGGACTTACGCCACCTGCTGCGGCAGCTCCTGCGGCCTTGCCACCTGTCTCTCCTCCCAATACTGATATGTTTGTTTCACCGACCGTTGTTGCTGCTCCAGTACTTCCACCACCAGCCACTTCTCCACCACCGGCTGTATGTATGTTTGTGGCCTCATAAGTTGTATTCCCGCTAGAAACAGGTACTCCTGCAACTGGTGTTAAACAGACACAAGGTACTTTAGGAGCAGGATATTGCGCCTTCAATGTTTCAACTGATGTATCCAAAACCTTAAACTCTATTTCATGAAGTGTTGCAAGTTCCCGCATATCGGCAGCAACAGTCTCAAAGGTCTCGCCAGCGGCGGTACCAGCAGAACCATAACCAACACCCTTTACAAATTTTAATCCATTACACTCTGCAATGGTCACTCTCACCTTAATTGCAGGCCCTGAAGCTGCACCCTCTGAAGCAAGCTGTAGGGTTCCAGGTCCTCCAAGAGGATTCTTCACATAATTAAAGGTCCCTTGAACAGTTTCGCCACAATTAACCTTCACACCCTTCATCCAATCCAAAAAAGTATTGTATTGGCCGGGATCTGGTTGAGCGACAAAAAAAGTGTCCCCCGTCTCACTAACGCTCCGAACAAAATTTACCCCTTCCACAAAGCCAGGAGGTGGAGGTGGGCCGGGTGCAGCCCCTGCAATATCTACTGCGGTCGTAGGGCCTGCCCCATCTTTCACCCCATAGATTGGAGGGTCACCAGCTAAAATAAAAGTTGTTTTCAATGAGAAAAATAATAAAAAAGTAATCATCAATCGGCTGATCTGACCTTTACAAAAATGAGAAAACACCATATCGAGGACCCCCTAAGAAAAGCTAAATTGCCCAACCAAAATGTTAACAACTAATTACATTATAAATTAATAAATACCTTCTACAATGTGTCCCCCGTGACCGGCCAAGAACTAGTCAGTTGTTTGCCCTCGTCACAGGAAAAGGTAGGACAGGGTTTTTTTAAATCTGCACAAAACTAGAATTTAACATAAATATCATAGAGTTAAAAAAAGGTGCAAAAAGACACCATTTGGTATGGACCTTGCTTTATCTATTCCTGTAGAGAAAGAGGGAGCTATCCCCCCTCTTCTAGAAGATGTGGAAATAAGCGGTAGCCAGCAGAGATGTCAAAAAGAGATATGGAGAAGAGCAGGAGTAGAACGTGAAGTTATTTTTTGAAAAATATGAAAGACCCGCATTAGTTTTTTCTGGAGCAGCGCTCTTGACTCTTGTTCTCATGAACCTTGAGTTCAATCTCTTGGAAGCAAATCTCTATGATCTCAGAATGACTCGGGGAACTTCGCCTCAACCCGATAAAGATATCGTCTTAATCACCATTGACGACGAAACTAGCAAAGAACTGGGCGAATTCTCACCCCTACCACTGGATCTGCACACACACTTTCTAGAAACTTTAGAACAAAACCCCCCAAAAGGAATTGGCTACCTCGTCGACATGAATCGAGTGACAGAGTCAAACTCAGACTCCTTGAGAGAAGAATGGAGCAAGCGTTTTTTAGAAACCACAAAACGGCTTCAAACCAAAGGAACTCATTTTCTTTTTGGCACTCCGTTTGATGTCACTGGAGAAGTTCTCCCCCCCTATCCCCTGAGTACCCTCCCCCATGCGATTGCCATTATTCATAAAGACGGAAATGTTTTTTCAGAAGATAAAATCACTCGCAGAGCACTCACCTACCTCAATGACAAACCCGTTTTTCACATGCAGTTTGCACAAGACATGGGGTTTACTTCAGCGGGGAAAGTCCCCAGGGGGAGTTTCTATGTTCCAGAAATCGACGGGTATCAGTTTTTTTTCAGGTACCATGGCCCCACTACCCAGACTCCAAATCCTAGCAGTTCTTATACCAGGCTTTCATTTGCCCAAGTGATCAAAGGCCAACTGCCTTCACCTGATTTTTTGAAGAACAAAATCCTTCTCGTAGAAACGCTCGTCAAAGATGATTCGGCCGACTACGCATCCACACCTTATTCTAAAACTCAGTATACAAACCCAAAAATCCTCATTCATGCCAATATTTTGGACTCCATCATCCATAATGACGGAATTTATAAAGCACCCAAATGGGTGAACTGGGTTCTCACTTTTGCAAGTACAGCCTTCGTCATTGCATGGGTGATCCAATCCACACCACTTTATGGAGTTTTTTCGACTCTGGGCCTTCTCACTGTCTTATTTCTCTCAAGCCTATTTTTATTTTCTTTCAAAGGGGTGTGGCTCAGGCTCAGTCAACCTCTCATCGGGATTTTTGTGAGTTATTACCTCGTCGTCCCCTATCGCCTCATCATTGAGTATAAAAAAAGATGGAACTACCAGAAAAAAAACGACCTTCTCGTCCAAGTCGAAGAACTCAAAACAAACTTCCTCTCCTTGGTCACTCATGATCTAAAAACGCCCGTAGCACGAATCCAGGGTTTGACCGAAGTCCTCATTCGAAAAGCTTCTGGTAGGCTATTAGAGAGGGATCAAGAGACCCTACATAATATCTTAACCTCAACAGAAGAACTCAACCGATTTATCACGAGCATTTTGGAACTCACAAAGGTTGAATCTAACCGCCTTCAACTCCACTTCGAATCCAAAGACCTCAACCAAATCATCGAACGTTCTATAGAAAACTTCAAAACACAGAGCAGGGCACTT
>JAHFAB010000271.1 GCA_023250795.1 Bacteriovoracaceae bacterium | reverse complement strand
GCAAAGACAGTCTCCGCTGTTTTTAGAAAAGGGCTTGTGCCATCGGCATGCGAGTTTATGGAGCGGGATGCGATCCAGGCCAGTGAGCGGCATCTAGGACTTATGTTGCCCTATGGCGATGCGGCGGCGTTATTACTTTTGGAAGTCGATGGAAATCGGCAAGATGTTTTAGAAGAAGAGCGCGATAAAATCTGTGAAGTTGCCATGGAGCAGGGCGCACGCGATGTGATTTTGGCTGACAACGCGGAAAAGCAAAAAGAAATTTGGCGCGTGAGAAGAGCAACTGGAGAAGCGGTCAAAAAACTGAGCATCTATAAAGAGGAGGACACGGTTGTTCCCCGCTTCGCTTTGCCAGACCTCGTACGTGGAGTCAAAGAGATCGCTTTGCGTTATGGTTTAGTCACGATCTGTTATGGACATGCGGGGGATGGAAATCTCCATGTGAATATTCTAAAAATGCAATTAGATGAAGAGAAGTGGAATGAAACGCTCCCCCACGCCATCGAAGAAATTTTTAAACTCACCGTTGGGTTGGGCGGAACTCTTTCGGGTGAGCACGGCATTGGCTATTCTCAGAAACGTTACATGCCTATTGCTTTTAGCCACGAAGAACTCTCTCTGATGAGGCGGATCAAGCAGGCGTTTGATCCCAAAGGGTTGCTCAATCCGGGGAAAGTGTTTCCGGATTGATTTGAGACCCTTCACTTAAGGCAATTGCAATAAAAATCGTTCTGCACTGATTGATTGAATATTGGTTTTACCCACTCGAGCGAGTGTTTTTTCTTTTCCTCCTTTTAAAAATACTTGAAAGGCGAAAGGTGTTTTAACGCGTTCTACAAAATATTTGAGAGATGGAGAAATTTCTTGTTCTTGTATTTTTACTTCAATTGCAACCCACGGGACACGATTTCGAAGGAGGATAAAATCTACTTCAGCCCCTTCTCTGTGTCTAAAATACCTGAGTTCAAGTTTTTCTCCTAAAACATCTCTTCCCCAGTCAATGAGTCGCATGAGATGAAGCGCAATAAAATTTTCGAACCGGGCTCCTTCTTCAGTGGGGCGTGTAGAATCCCATAAATAGAGTTTTTGTTCTTTTTTGACTGCTTTGATTTTAGGGGGGGCGTAAGGAGAAATTCTGAAACAGGCAAAAATTTTCTCAAAAATGGTAAGCCAATTTTTTACAGAGTCAAAAGAAACGTCCAAATCTTCTCGTAAAGAATTAATGGATACTACTGAGCCTGCAATATCATCCAGACGATCTAATAGGAGTTCAAGTCGATCGATTTCTCTCACGTTTTCAAGTGAACGGAGATCTTCTTCAATCAGTCGTTCGCCGTAGGCCAGTTTCCATCTTTTTGCTTCTGTTATATTTCCAGAAAAAAAAGGTTCAGGAAAGCCACTGAATTGATACAAATGGAGCAGGTTAGCTTGCGTTTCTTTTTTAACTTGGTGTGGAAGATGAAAACATGTGTCTAATCCATAAAACTCGACTTTTGATATTTCAGAAAGTGTAAAGGGATGCAAATGGTGAGGGAAGTATCTTCCCTGGAGAGAATCTCCTCCGCGACCATATAAATTTAGCCGCGCACTTCCAGTGACAAAAATGGAATGGTTTTTGTGGTGTTCGTCAAAAACCCCTTTTAAAAAATTTCTCCACCGTCGAAATTTATGTGTTTCATCAAAAACCCAAAGTTTAGAGTCTAGGCTAAATTGTTCTTTTAGAATCAGTTTTTTGTCACTTGTTTTGTCCCAATTGTAATAGTGGCCTGTGTGCTGCTCTAAAATTTTTTTGGCGAGTGTGGTCTTGCCGCACTGTCTTGGTCCTGAGAGGAAAACCATTTTTTTATGAAGGTCTATTTCTATTTGTGGCTCGATACTCCTTGCGATTTCCATCAAGACATATTTACATAGTACCCTAAATTTGTCCGGACAAAATTCGGATATGGCCAAATTTTGTCCGGTCCTGTTTTGCAGTAGTTGGCCCCTTCAGCGACTCTTCTCACGAAACTCGCCACGATCACGATCGGGTTTTTGAGGTAGAGCCGGAGCTATTGGGGGGACCGGTATTTGTGGAGTTTCTCCGTCCGTGCTTTTGTTTAGATATCCAACAAGGGTAGGATTTCCCAGAACGACGTCTTCGAGCTCTTTGGCGAGATGACTTCCCCAATGCTTTGCTTCTCCAATAATTGCAGCTTCAGAAGAGGTCTTTTGAGCATGATCGACGGAGATATCAAACTCAGGGATCAAATCCTTTCCGTCTTTGTCTATCACTTTAACGTGAGCTGTTATTTGGTATAGAGACATTGGAGAGGCTTCTGAGCCTTCCTTTTTTTCTATTTTCTGCGCTTTTTTTAGAGCATCCAGTTTGTCAAACATTGCCGCAATGCAACCTGCTTGAGGCATCCCTCCTGGGACAGGGTCTGTTGCCAGACTTTGTGAAGAAGTGGTGCAGAGAATGAGAATGAAATAAAGGTGTGTTTTTTTCAACATAGTCCCTAGGGTTCTATCAGTTAACCAAAGGGAAAATGTGAGTGATAACGCAATGCAATATATTGGGACTGAAAAGAGCTTAAGGCAATGAGTCAATGACGGGTTTTTCTGGGTGGTAATGCGGCAGGTTAATCTAATATTCTCTCTGCTGCATAAACGTTATTCGTCCAACACAGACAGCGCAGATTCTCTGGAGAACTTAAGATTTCGTTGTTTTGCTTTGACATCCACTGACGTTTGATATCAAGAAAGAACGAACCTTAAACTTAAAAAAAGCATTTTACTCAGGTCGAATTTTGTTGACACAAAACTTTGCTAATCAGCTCCCATGGCTCATACTTGCGTATAAAAGGCTATGTAACCGCGTAATCCATTCTCCTGTCTCTGCAAAACTCTCCGTGTACCAGCCGAAGATCTTTTTTTATAACGACACTGAAATTGGATTCTGTTGCGTCTAAAAGGGGCGATTTTTTCCATGTTACAAGCGCTAAAGAAAAGGAGCATTTTATGCAAAATCTAAAAGAACTGAACAATTTTGAACTCGTTTCTCGAACGAAAACTCTTGTCTTAAAAGAAAGAGAAACCACGAATGAGATCTTGTGGTGTTTGAGGACCATTCAACAGAGAATGGTTTATGCCGAGTACTCTTGCTCGTCGCTCTTCGAGTTCTGTGTCAAACACCTAGGCTACAGTGGTGGGGCGGCGAGCCGTCGGATCAGAGCGATGGAATTCCTCAAAGAGGTCCCAGAAACAGAAAAAGCACTCAAAGAAGGCAAAGTTTCTTTGACCACAGTGGCAAGTCTGCAGAGTTATCTTCAGCATGAAAAAAAGAAGAGAAGAACAAATAAAGAAGAGCAAGTCACGCTCGAAACAAAAAAAGATCTTCTTCACCAGATTGAGAATAAATCCAAGACAGAGTGCGAAAAAATATTTGTCAGTCTTTCACCAACACTGGAGGATAAAATTTTAGGAACAGAAAAAGCGCGTGTTCTCACACCTGATAAAACTGAACTCAAGTTAGTTGCTGAAGAAAAATTAATGCAAAATATCCAAAGACTTAGAGAGCTTTCGGCACATAAGAACCCAAACCTCAGTTATGCGGAAATCTTTTTGATGTCGACAGAGTTCATGCTCGAGAAAATCGATCCACAGAGACAAGAACAGAAACGAGAACGGAAACAGGTAAAGAAGGAAGAAGGGAAAAATAAAGTAATCGCAAGTTCTCTGGAGAATCTTGCAGTGCAAAACTCTGCCACTCCGCTGGAGAACCAAGCCACACATTTCTCCACCTCTTCTGTAGACCCCCATTTCGTCACTGCTAAAAACCGACGCGACACTTTAC
>JAHFAB010000270.1 GCA_023250795.1 Bacteriovoracaceae bacterium | reverse complement strand
CAACAACAGAGCCGCATAAAATCCCGGCGACAATTCTTTCTCGATGTCAGAACTTTGATCTGAAACGAATTTCGCTCACCCAGATCCAATCACGCCTTGTAGAAGTAGTGCAGGCCGAAGGCATTGAAGCAGAGCCGAGCGCACTTGCTCTCATTGCACGCGCGGCAGAGGGAAGCATGAGAGATGCCCTGTCACTTTTAGACCAAGTCATTGCCTTTTCTGGTAAAAAAATTACCCAGCAGTCTGTTAGGGAAAGCACGGGACTCATCGAAGGACAAGTGCTCATTGGGATTCTCAAAGGAATCTTAGAACGAAAACCGCTTGAATCCCTCTCTCTGATTGAACAGGCTTATCAAGAAGGACATGACTTAAGAATTCTGACTCGCGGATTGATCGAATTTTTACACGCTCTCATTTTAGCTCAGCTTGGAGCGACAAACTCCTCTGCAATAGAATCTGCTGAGTTACAAACTCTAGCAAAACTAAGACCCCTAGAAGAGATGGAATTGATTTTCCAAATTCTGCATTATGGGGTGGACTCGATCGCAAAATCTCCACAACCTAAAATTGTTCTAGATATTCTGATTATCAAATCAGCCACAGCTGAGCTCTTGGTACCACTGGATCAAGTACAACCTGTGCCACTAGTCACTTCTCGCCCAATTCCACAGCCTGCGACTCCTAAGCAAGAGCTTCCTAAAAAAACTCCTGTGCAAACTAGCGCCTTGTCTTGGGAAAACTTCATCTTACACGTACGAAAATCACGCCCCTTACTCGCTTCTATTTTAGAACATGGGAGCTGTACAGGATTTGCACAAATCTCCGATAGCCTGACGATCACTTACGACTCCAATGGAGCCTATTTCAAAGAACAACTCCAATCACGCGCTTACAGCGAGCAGCTCTTACTGCTGGCCAAAGATTATTTTTCACGTGCAGTCAGAATTCAAATTGAATTAGAGAAAATCGGAGCTACATTAGCTGGAGCAGAAAGCATCGCAGCAAAAAAAGAACGAGAACTCAAAGAACGAGAAGATTTCGCCAAACAAACGGTTCAGAATCACCCTCTGATCAGAGAAGCTAAATCCCTTTTTGGGGGAGAGTTAGGCCCCATCGAGCTATCTAATGCATAAAGACCCTATTTCTAAGCTCATTTTTGAGCTCTCAAAACTCCCAGGCATTGGTGAAAAAACGGCCACTCGCTTGACTTATTTTATTTTAAAGCAAGACGCAGAGTATTCTAAATCACTGGCGCAAGCTTTACTTGATGCAAAATCTAAAATCTATTTTTGTAGCCGGTGCTATACGTTTACAGATCAGGATCCTTGCCGCATTTGTGCAAATCATGAACGCGATGCGAGCTTACTCTGCATTGTAGAGCGTCCAGCGGATGTGTTTTCGATTGAGCAGTCGGGAACTTATCGTGGATTTTATCACGTACTTCATGGTGCGCTCTCGCCCCTAGATGGGATCGGACCTGAGGAACTCAAAATTCGTGAGCTCTTGGAACGGATTCGAAAAAATGGCGAGCTGATCAGAGAAATTATTTTAGCCACTAATCCCAGCGTGGAAGGCGAAGCCACTTCGCTCTATTTGATTCGCCTCCTGAAACCGCTAGGACTCAAGCTCACACAACTGGCTCATGGGCTTCCGGTAGGCGGGTTTATTGAATATACGGATCGACAAACCCTAGGACGGGCCATCACCCACCGCGTGGAGATTCATTCGTGAGCTTCATCAACCACGTCACCAAAGAATTGATTTGTAAAATCGTTTATTTTGGAACGGGATTGAGCGGAAAAACAACGAATATCCAATATATTTATGAACACACACAGCCTGACCAACAAGGAAAACTCGTAAAACTTAGTTCTGGAAATGAGCGGACTTTATTTTTTGATTTTCTCCCACTCGCCATTGGTGGAGTGCGTGGGTATAAGACGCGGTTTCACCTCTATACGGTTCCAGGGCAAACTTTTTACGAAACATCGCAGCAATTTATTCTCAAAGGAGTTGACGGTGTGGTTTTTGTGGTCGACAGCCAGGCTGAGAGAATGGATTCGAATATTGAAAGTTACGAGTTTTTAGAAAAAAGTCTCGATTCACACGGGTATGACATCGGTAAAATTCCGTTTGTTTTTCAATACAATAAACGGGATTTACCCAGTGTTGTTACTCTCAAAGAGCTCGAGGCGACCTTTAACCCAACACGTCGTCCACATTTTTTAGCAGCGGCAAGTCGGGGTGAAGGAGTGATGGAAACACTTCAAGAAGTCAGTCAATGGATTATCAAAGAGCTCAAAGGGGGAGCTGAACCATGAAAAAAGAAACACTGAAGAAGTTTAAAAAAATCTTTGAAAAACAACGAAAGTGCATACTTTTTAACGATAAAATCATAAGAGACGATTTTAGTGTTTGCTCTGATGACCGCTACGACGAAATTGATCAAGCAGCTACAGAAATTGAGCAATCCATGCGCATGCGCCTTTGTAATCGTGAGATGCTTTATCTCAAAAAGGTAGAAGAAGCTTTAAAACGCATTGATGATGAGACTTTTGGGAACTGTGAAATATGTGAAGAAGAAATTGAAATTCGCCGCTTAGAGGCAAGGCCCACAGCTACTTTTTGTGTCTCTTGCAAAGAAGAACAAGAGAGAAAAGAAGTCCTGACCGCTGCGGGGAGGCAGCATAAGAGCTTAGGCGAGAGTTTTTCGAGAAAGTACGCTTAGCATTGCAAAAAATATATATCTTTAATCTGAAGTATTTTGAAATGAGTTGTCTTGTATCGCGGGTACTCCTCCATGAGGCATCGCGTAGCATCCCTGCTACGCTCTTTTAGCGATACAAGACAACTCATTTCAAAATACTTCAGATTCAAAACGTTTATATTCTGTTATACCAGGCGTATTTCCTCGTTCAGTCGACGGTTTGGAGAGCATGAAGAACGTTGAGTCTTCCGCCGGTTACAAGCTTAGTTTCAAGACCGGGGACTTTGTCGACTGAATTCAAAAGTACGTCCTTTACTTTTTTGTAATCCCACTCTGGATGCATGGACCAGAGAAGAGCAGCGGCCCCAGCCACATGAGGTGCTGCCATCGAAGTCCCGTTCATCTTTTTATAACTGTCTTTGGGAGTCGTACTATAAATATTAACTCCAGGAGCCGCCAAATCTGTTGTCACTTTTCCAAAGTTTGAGAAAAATGCCAGATGGTCATTAGAGTCTGACGCTGCGACTGAAATAATATTGTCGTTGTCAAAAGCTGCGGGATAAGCTGGGTCACTGCCGTCATTATCGGTACCGTCATTCCCAGCGGCAGCTACAAATAGCACTCCCTTGGCGCGGGCTCTCTCTATCGAATCGTAGAGAATTTTATTATCATCATCTCCGTGCCCACCCCAACTATTGCTCAAAACTCTTGCTCCATGATCAATCGCATAATCAATTGAACGAACTGCATCTGCCGTCGTTCCACTTCCTTCAGCGGCAATAAACTTGATCCCCATCAGAGAGACTTTGGGTGCTACTCCGGAAACTCCAATTCCATTTTCTCCGACAGCGCCTATGGTCCCCGCTGTGTGAGACCCATGACCAAAATCGTCATATGGCAAACCATCTTTGTGTACAAAATCAAAACCCACAATATCTTGCGCTGTTGGGGTCGGATTTCGCCACAGATTATAGGCTAGGTCTTGGTGATTGTAGTCAATTCCGGTATCAATATCGGCGACCAAAAAATCTCTACTGCCTTTGTGAATTTTCCAAGCCTCTGGTGCTTGGATTTTTGCAATGCCCCAAAGTTTTGAAAGACTTGGATCTGCTACTGGAGGGTTGACTTCAGC
>JAHFAB010000269.1 GCA_023250795.1 Bacteriovoracaceae bacterium | reverse complement strand
TCCTCGTTATGTTGGACATATGTTTTCAGAGATTTCTCTTCCAGCTTTGATAGGGCATATTGTTGATCTTTTGCATAATCCAAATAATATTTCTGGAGAGTCTTCAAGAGTGGGTATTCAGATCGAGGACGAGGCTGTGCGTTTTTTGCTTGAAATGGTGGGTTATTCAACTCAAAAATCTGCTGGGCATTTTACATCGGGAGGTACAATAGCAAACTTAGAGGCCTTGATTCGGGCACAGTCTCGACATGCCCTTTGGCTTTCCGCTGGCGCCTCTCATATGGGTTGGAAAAAATATGATGAGTCTGTCAAAAATATAAAAAATACTTCAATTAGTGGTGACGTTAAACATTCATTGAGACCAGTTATATTAGTTCCTGAAAATAAACATTATTCGTGGAGAAAAGGGTGTCATCTACTTGGCTTAGGTGCAGAAGCTCTTTGGCCGATTGCCCTTGATTCAGAAGGACGGCTTTCGATCGAATCTCTAAAAACTTTATTAAACCTTGCCTCTGCCAAGGGGCGACCTATTTTGCTCGTGGTCTCTGTCGTAGGAACAACCGAGCTGGGAGGAATTGACCCTGCGAACGAGGTCCAAGACGTTCTTGATCAGTGGAGAGAAGAAAGAGGTATTCATATCTGGCATCATGTGGATGGAGCTTACGGTGGTCTATTTCGCACTCTTGATTTGAAACATTCAAAGACATTGACCGCTAAAAGTCTTCTGGCCTTAGCAGCAGTCCCACGAGTAAATTCAATCACACTTGACCCACATAAATTAGGTTATGTGCCCTATGCTTCAGGAACCTTTCTCGTTCGCGACAAAAGAGATTACTATTTCAGTACATTTGATGATGCACCTTATATCGATTTTAATAAAAATACTGATCGGGGCCCGTTCACGATTGAGGGTTCTCGGTCAGCCGCTGGGGCTGCAGCTACTTGGATGACTGCAAAGACAATGGGTCTGAATCCTGAAGGATATGGTTTGCTTTTAGATCGTACTACTAGA
Organism: Bacteriovoracaceae bacterium; assembly: GCA_023250795.1. Taxonomy (GTDB): domain Bacteria; phylum Bdellovibrionota; class UBA1018; order UBA1018; family UBA1018; genus JAHFAB01. The sequence continues at coordinate 2,855 of JAHFAB010000269.1, read as the reverse complement.
ATTCGTAAAGAGTTAGCATTTCAAATGATACAAGCAAAGTTACCGATTCAGATCGCTCCCGGATGCGATACAAATATTCTTTGTTTTGCATGTGCAAAAGAAGGTGAGAAAATTTCGATCTCAAACCATAAAACTTTGCAGGTTTTTCAGGCTTTTTCTCCTAGTGAGAATGGAACTTTTATTGTATCGAAGACTTCACTTTACTGGGGGTGCTACCCAGCCTATCTCGATCAATGGACAAGTTCATGGAAAGCAGTGCGAGACACGAATGAAGTCCTTCTCATTCGCATGTGCATGATGAATCCATTTTTTGGATCGGTTGAGACCGATGTGAATTATCCTGAACTTTTTGTAAAACACTTAACAGTAAAGTTGAATGAGATTTCGAGTGCAGAAAAATCTTTGGTAAAAAAAATGCGCTCCAAGCGAATATAGCAATGATCCACATTATCGCAGCATAGGCTAAATGTTGGAAATAAGAAGGTGTCCATGGTGAGACAAATCTTGTGATTGTTGCGAGAATTACAAATGTGCTTGTCATTGCAAATATTCGGGATTGTGATTCTAATTCGAGAGGGTGATTGCCGTGTGCGAGTGTTACACGCGAAGCGACTAAAAGTGTGATGAGGCCAAATCCACCAATGAAAATTAGATGTGCAGCGTGAAGCCCAAGTGCAGGAAAAAGACAATGGGTCCAAAGTCCGATTACTAACATCCAGGCTGCGATCCATATCCAAAATGAAAGTTTACTCTTAGATCTTGGGAGTCGATACAAGCGCCAATTTTGGATAGCGATCCAAGCAGTACAAGATGCTCTCAATCCTCGACCCAGAGATGGATAAGAAAAAATCTCGAAAATAAAACCTAAAAAAAATAATGATGCTTGAACTACGGGCACTGTCCATCTGTGAAAATCAACTGCTGAGGTTTGACTAAAGTTCTTAAAATTCTCAATTGTTTGAGAGGGAGGGGCAGTCCAGCCCAGTAGCGCCGAAATGAGTTTTGCACCGATACCCAATAAAAATGACAATAGTGTTCCATAAAAAAGGAGAATTTTCCCCAATGAAAAAAGAGATGAATTGCACCAGCCTATTTCTGCAAGAGTCATAAACCAGGCGCCGACTATACCCAAGAAAAGTCCCAAAGGAAGGAATAGAAAGTGAGGTGGAGGTGAATACTCTCTTATGAAAAAACGCTTGGCAAAGAAAAATGAAAGAAAAAATAGCATCGCTAAAGCAAAAACTGGGTGAGGTATGAAAAGAGTAATTGATGACAAAGAGACGGCAAGTGCTAATTCTAGCGGAGAGCATTTTGGAGCGCCTGTAAACCTGGGAATCGCAGTGAGCAAGAATCCAGCCGAAAAGGATAAAAGAAATCCAGTAAACATATGATTTGCATGAAGCTGTCCTGGATAGTCGATTTTATGAAATGCATAAAGTATCCAAGTGAGTCCGCCAATAAAGGCGTGTACTAAACCTAGTGGGAAAAGAATTTGATAGGGATCAATGGCTAGGGTTTTCAATTTCTATTCTACCTTTCTGTTTTATTAAGCAAAATACATGCCAATGGTTCTAGTTCTTGCCAAAATTCAACATTGAGTTTTTTTGTCCCACGAATGGGACAGTTTTTCTAGAAACAAGGTCTAAGTGCACCCTGAACTGCACGAATAGAGCAGAAATTAAGTTGGCATATGTTTTGCACACAAGAAGGGGTCTCCGCAACAACAGAGGGCAGCAGACATCGATGAATATTTTAGAGCATCCACGATTTGATCTCACTGAGTTTTCGGAGCGTTGGAGAAGAGCACGCCTTTCTGCGTTGAGCTCTGTTCTTGCTAAAAAGAGCACGTCTTTACAATTAGCCTTTCCTCTCCAAGAAGAGCAGCTCCTTGGATTAATTGACACGGAGCTTGTTGATTCAGCACTGAGAAATGTTTTTGACGCCAGTCGAAAATTAGGTTTGAGTGCAGTTCGTTATCTGGGAATGACTCTTGAGATCAGTGATTTTGCCGAAATTCTACCTTATTTTGGTACGCCCTGTTTTCGTGAACAGTGGAGAAGTCATCATGCTGCAAATGCGGCACAGGCTGCACAGGTTCTTGAGAGAAAAGGCTGTGATGCGCTTAGTAAATTCGGATCTTTTGCCTGCGACTATTGGCGTGAGGCACTTGACGGGCTTGTGATGGGCATGGGTGAGAATGAACGGCTGTCTCGCCATCGCAGTCAAGGCCATGGTGACTCAGAATGTGTTGATGTTTTATTCACCGAAGAGTTTTCTTTTCCTAGAGTGGTTAAAGAAAACTCAGGCACTGCTCCTGAAAAAAATAAATTTGGCCCCGTCAATCATGAACTAGAGGATGCACTCAAGTCCATCAGAAAACGTTTTGAATCTATGAAAATTGGACTCCATCTAGATGGAGTCTCAGAAAATACTCTCTATTATCGGTTAGAAGCGGAAGAGGGGGTTCTCTGTGGGGCAGGGGGTAAGCTTTTACATGAATCACTCTCACGTGAGTTAGCTAAAAAATTTCCATTATTGCTGATCAAAGATGCTGCTCCTCTTGCGGTGTACGGGGGATCTTCATGAGACCTGAAAGGAGATTTCAAAAATGAATAGTGACGACAACAAAACAAATGAGGGAAGACGAAAATTTCTCAAAGACATGATTTTAGCGGGGGCGATGGTTTCAGGTCATACTGTTTTTGGCGCTCCTATTCGATATTTTAATCCCACTCATGTAGATAACCCACTTGCCTTTTACCCAAATAGAGATTGGGAAAAAGCATATCGAAATATTTTTGAATATGATTCGAGTTTTGTTTTCTTGTGCGCTCCAAACGACACTCACAATTGCT
>JAHFAB010000268.1:2386-3896 GCA_023250795.1 Bacteriovoracaceae bacterium | reverse complement strand
ATTTTTCATAAAATAATGGATCGTCCATAAAGTGCGACCACTCGACTCTTCCTCAAGCCTTTCAAACCAGGTGGCAGACAAAATTCCATTAATTTCTAAAATTTCTTTGATGTGGTGTTTAAGCCATTTTTTCAAGCGATTTTTTATTTCATTCTTAATAGTCAAATTTACTTCGTAAATAATCATTTCCGGGTGTTCACTTATCTTGTTATGATAAACTTTCAATTCTCTTGCCCGCTTTAAATTTTCACACTCCACTCGATGATGCTGCTTTTTTAATTTTTACTTCAGTCGTTAACCCAACGGCTTCAACTAAATCTGCTTTCAGTACAGCCTCTAAAACACGAGTGCCTGAAATCTTCAGTTTTTTTGACAGTTCTGTTTGATTTGTAGTTTTCATCTTAATACCCTTTCTGCGTTAGTACGGTGGGATTAATGGGTCTATTCAAAAAGCCTGTTTTTTCATCCTCTGAAAACCCTCAATGATAAACATTCTCATTAAAATCTGATAAGGAACCCCTCTGTGGTTTGCTTCTTTTTTTAATTCTGCAACAAACCGAGGATCCAAAGCAATAGAAGTAGGTACCTTTTTGGGTTCGGTGGCCTTTACTCTTACTTTTCTTAATCCCTCTTTGATAGCTTTCCAATCTGCATCAAATGATTTTTCATAGCCTTTTTCATTTTTTACGTAACGAGGCATATCTCATCCTTTTTTCTTTAAAATTCATGGGTCTAATCGAAATAATTCGAATCATTTTAGCCATTCTACATATATAAACTTAGCCAAGCTTAGATAGTGTACAACAATAGTTAATCTAAACGGACCTGGCGGCGCACCAGCCAGGTCCGTTTAGATTAACTCGAACGAAAAAGCATGAGGAGTTACTCAAGCGTCTCATCGAAATACCTGGTGTAGAGCAAATTACAGCACAGGGAATTTTGGCAGAAGCGACCACAAAAATGGAAGTCTTTGCAGATGACAGGAAGTTTGCAGCTTCCACCCAGGACTCCTTGCCATCACGCATTTATTCTCAACTAAAAGGGAACGCAGATAATCTCAATCTTTCATTCTCTCTATTCGCTCTAAAACTTCATTGAGTAAACGCAGAAGCTCAACGGCTCCATCAAATTGAACTGCAAAAAAAGATTTCCATTCTGCACGCCTAGTCCTTGTATCTGAAAGCTCTCGCAAATCGGCAGCCTCAACAAACATCCAGTCCTCACCTTGAAGCAGATCTCCCACAGTCTGAATGCGACGGAGCAAAAATCGTCCTTCGAGTGGTATGGACCCAGATTGATTGTCTTTTTCAATTGCGCTTGTCAGCTCGGTTATTTTTTTACCAGTCACTCGAAATACTTCAAGTGCTGCTCCCACATCTTCTGGCCCACCGAGAAAAAAAGTCGCAGGGTTTTGATTCAACACCTTAAGCCTGCTAAAAAAATCCTCTAAGGAGTCAAATGGAGCCTTTGAAAGTTCGCGTGTCTCCGGATCGCGCCGGATCATGAAAGG
>JAHFAB010000268.1:0-2318 GCA_023250795.1 Bacteriovoracaceae bacterium | reverse complement strand
ATTTCGATTCGTTGACGCAAATTCAACCGATCGGTCATCTTTACAATCCAGTTCGAACGCGCAGGCAAATACCAAGCACTCCCGAATGGAAGTTCACCTAACTGTTGTGAAACACGCAAAAAAACAGGATGCCCACCGTTTCCTCCAATACCACCGATACCGTAGCCGTCGCCTCCTCCGATGGGTACATCATTTGTAGATCTATTTTCGAGGATTTGTAGGGTTTCAGTTTCAAATCGTAAACCGCCAGCGATGATTACACTCTTACCCAAGAGCTGACTTTCTGCTTCTCGCTGGAAACAGGGACTCAAATGTAAATCCGGTGAGCGAAAAAATGTTTGAAGCCAGGAGACGATGGTTCTGGCTGGAATTGCCAAGAGATGCCCTTCAAGTACAGAATCGTTTGCGCTATAACTGCCTACAACAGTTTTTCCACCTAGAACCAACTTGAGAAACTGATGTGAAAGCATACCAACAAGATGTGAGCCACCAGGGTTTAAGACAGGGCCTCCACTCATTCCAAATTCTCCATGGGCACCCACGATTTCAGTCATGGTATCAAGAAAAACAAAAAGATGCCGTTGGCTTTCAGGCACCAATACGCGTCCACCTTCATCTAAAATCACAGAACGACTCTCATGCGGAAATCCACTGACCAGCACAGGAGTACCAGCGAGTGGGGTCTCAATATTCCAATCTTTGAATTGCACCCAGTCTTCGGTGGGTTTCACATTCGGTAACTCTAAGAGTGCTAGGCCATTGCCCCACTCCACTGCACGCAGTACAGCCGCAAATTTCTCTGTCATCAAATCACTTTCTACGAAGTGGCAAATACTTCCTAAGGGATAAGGGGCTGAGTGATCTTGGTCTTTGGCTTGAAATCCAGAGCTATGGATCAAAACATGCTCCGACGTGATGACATAGGCTCGCCCCTCATGAGAAAAAAGAAATCCGCTTCCCAAAAATGGCTGTGATCCCCCCTGACAAAGTCCAGAATAGATTTTCGCAGTGTGAAAAGACGCTGCCTGCGCTATCGCCACAGAAAAAGAAAACAAAAAAATACCCAATCGTATTGCCATCATGTTCATGTCTCCATATAATAATTTCTAAGTTTGCCGCGACCCTCGACTCTGAGCGCCCCAGTTTTTATCCACTTTACCAAGTAACGATTCACTGCTGCACGCGATTTACAAAGCTTCACCTCAAGCTCACGTCGCGTGAATGGCCCTTGCCCTAACGCTTTGAGCGAGTGGGGGGAATGCGAAATCAAAGGCGCCTTTGCAGGGGCATAGTTTAAAAACTCACTCCACTCAGCACTGTGTTTGAGCTGTAAAGTGAGGGCTGATTCTCTTAAAATTTTCACTCCACTCCAGTCACCCTGAATGCTGACGGTTCCATCTCTGCAAGAAATGTCCATTCCGCGTGGCAAAATTTTTCTTAATTTGCTCAAAAGTTGAAAGACCTTGGGTCGATGTACCAGTGAATCGAAACGGTGAAATCCAAAACACTCCCGCACAAACTCCTCGATACTGAGGGATTGATGCCTCACGAGCACGTCCAGCGCGAACGAAAGAGATTTTGACACTGAGCGCTCTTTCTTCTGAGCAGGGGGATTTGTGCACACCTCAGAGCGCATCAAGTCTACAGAGAGGCTGATGCCTTGATCTGGAGAAAAATTACGCTCGAGTAAAACCCTAAGATTTTTTGACAGAGACTTGAGTCCCGGAAAATGACTAGCTTCCCCCTCCTGCTCAATGGACTCAACCAGAGCACGAAATCCTATTTTCTCCAATTTCCAAACAGGATGAAATGAAAGCGCCTCTCGGTAATCGTGGCGCAGAGTTGTGCTCTTGTCGCGACAAGCCTTCAGAAAGCTAATGCACATCCATTCGAATTCAAAGATCGGATAGTCTGGAGCATGACTGACACAGAGACGCTTAATCCAACGATCCAATTCACGCTCTGAGGCGGGATCAAAAAGCCCTAGCCATGAAAGTGAACTTCTAATGAGGGCTCGATCCTCATGCGTGATGCGATGGGCTTCGAGTGTGGGTAGTGTGTGTTGAAGAAGGCTTGCCACGCGAGTCACTGGAAACTTTTCAGGTTGAGTCAGCCAACGCCAAACCCAAAGATAGAGCCGATCAGCTATTTCAGAGGGTCTAACACTTTCTTGGTCCAGTGGATGTAAAACTCCTTGCAGTGTCCTTACGCGGTAGCTCCGTTGGAAAAAAAAGTGATTACCATTCGTGAGCATTCGGGCGGCCATTTCAAGCCCGGACTCTTTTTTCCAAAAGCAGTGATAGGGCAGTTCTTCCATC
>JAHFAB010000267.1 GCA_023250795.1 Bacteriovoracaceae bacterium | reverse complement strand
AGTGGACTTTACCTGCGTCGGCAATCTTTCCATATGTAAAAGTGCTTAAAAAAATCCCCAAATACATGAGTGTTGCACTTATACCAGAATCAAAAGCCAGTTTAGTAGATTTATCAAAAAGCTCTGGGAGTTTTGGGGCAATTACTCCCTGTCCCATTCCTCCTAAGACAACGCAGATGAGCGAGAATATTCGTAGGTCTCTCATTTAGGGATCTACTTCATCTAAGAGAGTAGAATAAAATCGTTTCTGCTCATCTCGAATATAGGAAGCGTTGATTACTCCTGAGAATTTTTTATAGTCCATTCCTTGTTTAAAGTGGTCTAAATCTGCTTTATTATCTGTAATACGATGGATATAGATTTCTCCCCCATCTTGAGATGGAATTATCGCTTGCGTTCCAAGTGCAGACTCAAAACTGACCATACCGTCCGATTCTCTAGGAATTTTATCTGAAGCCAATGTACAAATAAGAGAAAGGTATCTTGCATCTCGATATTCTTTTAGAGTTTCTGGTTTGGGCTGACTGCCACCTACGCTATATACTTCAACAGAGCTTGAAATCTTTGTCCTCGCTAAAAAACTTCTAATTTGAGACGTAGTGAGTTCAAATAGTCCACTTAAGCCCAGTTTTTTAAGAAGAGGCTTGAGTGACTGATAGTTTTCCTCCAAATAATCAGCCAATTCAGATCCGTTAAGTGGGGTAGAAAGAAAAATTAATTTTCTTATTGGAAGAGATGGGTTTTGGCTAATTGCATGGAGTGCGTAAAACCCCCCCGCACTATGTGCCAGAAAAATAATTGGTGTTTTCTTTTCTGGGTATTTTTTTAAATACCAGGACTGCGCTTCATCTAATAGGCGCAATCCATTTGGTTCGAATTCTTTGAAGGGTTGAACCGAGGAGATAGAGTAGACATCATATCCTTTTTCTTTGAGGGTTTGAGTGATAGTATCACTAAAGGCGTTTTGACCAGGGGTGTGATACGTTCCGGGCACAAGAAACAATACCCCTTTGCTAGTTTGCGCAAAAGACAGTTGAAAATAACACAAGGTAATGATGATTCCCACCATCCTAGCGAGAAGTACAGACATCTGATTTATTCTAAACGATTATTGCGTGTCTGAAAAGACACACTGTGCAAGTAATAAAACCTATTATTTTAAATAGTAATAGTGTATCATTTATGTCGGGGAACCTTTGTTTTTTGGGGATTCATATATTCTATGTCAAAAAGATATAATTTTATTTTTTTAATATTTATTTCACTTCTTATTCTAAACAGCTGTTTTGATGGAAGTGGAAGTGGCTTTGCACTCAACTCAAACCCAGAAAGTACACCTACACAAACAAGTACTCCAATTATTCCTCTAAACAACGGATCTGCTAACTTTACTCTTCGTGGAACGATTACCTATGATTATGTTCAAGCAACAGACGGGATCAGTGCTCCTGGACCAAAACTTGATTATGTACATATGACAGCAAGGCCAGCTCGACGTGTTGTGGTACAAGCGCTTGAAGGTGGTTTTGCGGTGTCTCAAACAACAACAAATGACCTTGGGCATTATGTTTTACAGGTACCCACCGGAAAAGTTGTGAATATACGAGTAAGATTATGGGCATTAGCTTCGTCTTATCTACCAGATGGAATTTCTCCTGACAATTGTAGTGGTGCTTCTTGGGACATTCGTATTGTTGACAATACACAATCAAAAGGGAGCTATGTATTTGACGGTGTAACTCAATTTAGTTCGAACTCTGATTTTGCAAATCTTCATGCTCCATTGAGTTTTTCTGGTAATACTTATAAAGTACGTTCTGCAGCCCCATTTGCTCTTTTAGATACGGCAGTTTCTGTGCTTGAACTGGCTTGTCAAGGGAGGAGAAACATTGCCTTCCCCTTGCTTTATATAAATTGGAGCCCGAATAATATTAATATTACAGGTGATAAAAGTACCGGGAACATTTCAACTTCACATTTTATTACAGAAAATGGTGTTTCAAATTTATATATTTTAGGAAAAGAAAACGTGGATACAGATGAATTCGATGATCATGTCATCGCCCATGAGTTTGGACATTATTTAGAAAATACGCTATTTCGGTCTGATTCGATTGGTGGAACGCATGGTCAGGGAGATTCTCTTGACCCAAGGGTTGCGTTTAGTGAGGGTTTTGGAAATGCTGTTTCTGCTATGACTTTCAATAATCCTGTTTATGTGGATACAAGCGGGGACTCTCAGTCCAATGGATTTCCAATTCTAATAAACTCCGCACCAACTGGTGATAGTAGGGGCATCTATAGTGAAAAAAGTGTTCAATATCTACTGTGGAATTTGTACGAAAATAGAGATTTTCTTCCTAACAATGGGTCGTTTGATCGAATATTTAATGTTTTGGCAAATTTTCAAAAAACAACGCCTGCTTTTACGACGCTTCAATCTTTTTCAGCTTATTATAATCAATCTTATGGTGGATCTTCAGAAAACTTACAGTCTCTTTGGTCAAGCGATTTAGATCTGCCTTACAATGCGCTTTGTACTAGTGGGTTTTGTTCTGGTGCAGGTGATGTCGCGGATCCATTTGATTCTGGAAATTTGATTGGTTCGTATATTGGAACCGGTGGCGCTTCTCTTAGAAAATACCCTCAGGGAACAGGAGGGGGGGTGTTTTCTAATTTATTCTGGTCACTCTACCGGACTCTCGTTTCTGGACTAAATTTTGGAAATGCACACGACCAAATCAACTTAGGGAATTATTCTAAACCTGTCAATAAGTTTGGAGCAGTGAGGTGGTACAAATTAATAGGTACTGGTAATTTTGAAACGGTTTCAATTTCAAATTTAGGTGGAGGTGTTTTATGTACAAGCGATGTTTTAGATGTCTATGTTTATTATCGAGGAACGATTATCGCTCTTAATAAAGACTCCTCAGGCTCCACGGCAGGATGTCCTTCCGTTTCTTTTTCAACCATTCCAGGTGAAACCTATTTGATTACGGTCAATGCTTTTACTGGAAATGGAAACGTTCAGGTTCCTAGTTGGAATGTGACGGTTTCTCCAAAACCGCTACCTCCCATTACAGTTGAAAGTGTAGATGATATACCCTCATCAATTCTTGCAAATTTGGATCAAAATCTGAATTTTGATATAGGAACACATAAAGAGTGTTCAGAGCTCAGGACAAAGATCAGGGGCATTGAAGGCGTTTTGGTTTCGGGTGAAGTTGAAAAAAATCAAACACTCATACCGCAAAGCCGGCATTATAAGCATGGAGTTAAGGCGAAACTATTGCCAGGGAAAGCAGGTTATGTTGTTGTAGATGTTGTCTGTGTAAACGATGGTGTTGTTCACACATTTTCTCAGCCCTTCCCTTTGAAAACTAAGGGGTCAGGGTTTAAAATGACAAGCGCAAAAGTAGGTCAAGACGAAAGGGGAGATCCCATTGTTTATCTTAAGTCGGAAGGTCCTTAGATTTTTTTTATTATTTCTTTTTTTCCAAGTAACAGATTATCAAAAGATCTTTGCAGAAGGAAAGTCAGAAGGGGGGATTGGTATCTCTGTTTTTAATTCTCAAAATCAACGAATTAATAAGTCGATCCCAATACTTATAGAGGTTTGGAACACAGACGGGGATTCTCAGGAAATGAATATAAAAATTCGGCTTAACGACGGTCTAAAGCTTAAGAAAGGTAAGTTAAACTCTGGTTTTCCAGGACCAATTCTAAGATATAAGAGAAAGAAGTTTTATTTTTCTGTAATATCTAATTCTCTGGGAGAAAAATTAATTTATATTGCTGTCTCAAGAAGGATTAATGGGAGTACAGAGAGCAAAACAGTTCCAATACAGCTTCACGTAGTACAGTAACACTTAGCCAAATAAAAATAACTCATCTGAAAAAAGAAAGCCTTCAACA
>JAHFAB010000266.1 GCA_023250795.1 Bacteriovoracaceae bacterium | reverse complement strand
AAACAGATGACCTCACAATACGCAATGTAAAAGTCCTCTCCGCTCTTTCTGGCAATCGAGACGGAATCGATATCGTAGATTGTCATCGTGTTTTGATAGAAGATTGCCAAGTGACTTCTGAAGACGATGCGATTTGTTTAAAAAGTGGAACTCGACTTGGAGTTGTAGATGTTCTGGTTCGAAACTCACAAGTCTTGCAATCCACTACATCCAATGGGATCAAATTCGGAACCGCAAGCACGGGCGAATTTAGAAACATCACCTTTGAGAATATTACGATTGAAAACGTAGACAAAGCTGCCATCGCAGTCGAATCAGTGGATGGCGCTGATATTTCAAACATCATCTTTCGAAATATTGAGTTTCATAAAGTCGGATCAGCCCTCTTTGTTTTATTGGGAAAGAGAGGAAACCCGCCGAAAATGGGAAGCATTAACGGACTGACTTTTGAAAATATTACAGGCGATCAAATACAACGGACTTGGGGATCTGCGATCTCTGGGGTTTTTCTCAGACCCGCCTGGTACGCTCCGAGAAGCCTCAGGTATGCTCCTAAAAATCTCTTCTTTAGAAATGTCCACATCACTTCTGGAGTGGGGTTAAACTACATCCCCGATAAACCGCCTGAATACGAGGGGCAATACCCAGACCCAGATCTTTGGGGAAACCTCCCTGCCTCTGGATTTTATTTTCGCCACGTGGACAATGTGATCTTCGATGATGTCTCGATTGAAAAATCTGCAGATGACATAAGAGCTGCAATTGTGAAAGAGGATGTAAACTAAGGTAAAAAGACATCTCCCCCCAGATGACCTAGTCTAAACCCCCACCGACTAATATCTTCAAAAGATGAGCGGGTTCAAAATGACCAATCAAAACAAGTCTTCTTGCTCTTTCTATGTGAGAGGGTTCCTTATCTAATACATATTGTAGATCAGCTATTTCTTGTCCAGTCATTGAACGACCAGTAAAATTCCCGATGTATGTTATTCGGTCTTCGAAAGAAAGTGTAGGCTTTTTTTCAGAGGCTGCACTGAATTCTGTTTTTAACAAAGGAAATGCTTCCTTAGAAAACTTCTCCACAACAAACTGAAAATAAGAGCTCAAAATCGTATAAAACTCGACTCTCTTGTCGTGAACCAAACCCTCATAAATCGAATGAGACGCCAAATCACTCCAATACAAACCAGCATTTGCTAAACCCAAAACTTCTGGTGAAAAATTTCTCAAATTAAAATCTCTTCTACATCGATCAAACGAAAACCGAAGAAGTTCTGTAAAAAATCCATCTATCCTATCGGGTTTGACTCCAAGAATAATTGCACTATCTCGGATTCTGCTCAAGTTTAACTTAGAAAACAATAAAGCTTCTGAAACGGTATGAATGGGATCGGTTGCAAAAAAATCACTGATTGCTTCTCTGCTATCACTCGCTGCTAAAACATCGGACAATGCAATATAAAACATTTTGGGTTGATTGATGGCTTCTGGATGGACTCTCAGATTTTTTTGTAACGCCTTGATCATCAGAGCTGCAGCCCTTGCAGCATATTGAGGGTCATAAAATCGAGCTTCTAAAATCGCTTTGTCATAAATTTGCAACATTCTCAATCCATCAATCATGTTTTCAATAATCGGCCCCCCGGCTGTCCAAGTCGCCTGAGCTCGGGCTGGATTCGAAGCAAGAGTGAAGTCAGTGATATAATTAAACAGATCTTCAGCAAGATCATCTGACATCTCACTAAATGCATAAAGGCCTCTAGTCGTTGCCAAAGGAGAATCTTCTGATAGATTACTCACAGGATTTTCTATAAAAACTCTTGGAGTTGAACTGACCACATCTCTGTCATATACCCACTCGTGAGCAGGTTTTATTCGACTTCTTCTAAATTTTACTAATTGGGGATAAAGAGGCTCACCTGGTTTAGCTCTCAAAACATTAGCAATTATTTGACCTTCTTCAGAAACAGCTTCGAGTTTATGTAGTAACTCAATTCTTACTGAAGTTCTAATGGCTGTATCAAAGAGATACAATAAAGAATCTATTTTTCTTTGTTTAGATTTTACACTGAGCTCACTAATGATTCTCAACCCACTCACCCAATTGCTGACTAAAGCTGCTACCTTCCCCGCTTTTTGAAACAAGCGATCACAAACTCCAGCTTCGCTTTCACTCCAGAAGAGCTGAGAAACACAGAAGAACAAAAAAGCAGCGGAAAATAGGTAAATTTTGGTTTTCATGTAATAAAAAATTACACTGCTTATAATGAATAATCCTGCACTTGTCAAATCAAAGCCATAGATGTAAGTACTGAGGGCTTTGATTATATTCCTAGTCACATTTTTAATCTCAGTCTCCCAAGCTCAAGAAAATGAAACGGCTATTATTATTGAAGCACCTAGAATCAATGAACAAAAAGCCCAAGAAAATCAATCCATCCACATCGAAACCGGTGCTGGGATGAAGCAAACCGACCCTCCCCTAAACGAACTAGGAATCGAGCAAGAAACCATGGGAAACGAGGAAACCCTTTTGCTTGAAAAAGACTTTTACCCTTGGCTTCTCACGCCCAGTCCTCAAGATAATCCTAAAGCACAATTTCAGGGAGACCTCTCACTCGATCAGAAAATAAAAATGAAAACCCGGTATCTCGAAGGGGGGCTTTTTCATGACGAAAGAGCGGTAAAATACCTAGACAATCACCAAAGCCCCTACGACCCCTCTGACGATTTCATCAACCAATATCAAAATCACCGCGATGGAGGATATGCGAAATTTATTCAAAAACAAGAAACTGACTCAGAGCTTTTAGATTTTTACACAAAGTCAGAAGATCTCCACTTAGGACCTGCCTTGAGTGGTAGAAAAAAACAGATGAACTCCAGCGCTCAATGGAGTTACAAGGGGAGTTACAAGGTGAACTACGAAAAAGCTATTACACCCTTTGTACAGCTCAGGCAAAGCCGTTTTAACTCAGAATCGAACCCTCTCCTTTCCAACCATACACAAGGCATCAGATATGGTGCCAAAGGTCAGTACTCACCTTTTAAAAATATCACTCTAACGGCGCTGATCACCAAAGAAGAGCTCAAAAGAGTTTACATAAATGAGATTGAAAATAATTATCAAAGAGTTGACTTTAAGTTTAAAAGTCAAACCTCTCACACTCAAAATAAGTGGGTAGAAGGCAAAACCCTATTCACGGTAGAACTAGCCAACGACCAAGGCTTGATCCAGGGCAACCCCCTTCATGCTCATCAAACAACCCTAGATCTAGCCGGAGAGCTCTCGTCTTCGCATCGGTTTTTATGGGGTAGTGTGGTCAAATTGCGTAGATTTTCTCTACTCCCCTCACCTCTACAACAGTTTGGAGATGGAGCCACACTGATGGGTGCAGAAAATCTGCCGCCAGAAACGGGAGCGAGATTGTCAATGGGACCTTGGTATTACAGCGAGTCCTTAACAAATAAGACTGAGCTAGAACTCTTATTTTTTAGTGAAGAAAGCAAAAACACTCCCATCCAAGTAGGAGTCTCTCCTTATTATGCGAAAACACTCCCGCTGGGTGGAGTTTGGAACCGTGGGTTGAGTTTTAACGCGAAGACCAAGCGAGGTCAGTTCAAAATCACCCAGTCTACAACGCTACAGAATGCCCTAAACCGGTCCGAAGTTGCTTGGCAGAGAGGAAGACAAATCCCAGGAAGGCCAGATTGGGTCGTAGAAACTCAAGTTGAATATCAGCGTGGAAGCTACTCTGCTGGGATCACACACCACTTTGAAAGCCCAAGTCCGATGGATTTGTCAGGACTTTGGAGCAAACCTTCACAGCATCAACTCAGTGCCCAAGTGGGCTATGAAAAAAAGAACTGGGCAATCAAGCTCTTGGCTAAGAACATCCTCTTTCATCCAAATTTTCCAAATAAT
>JAHFAB010000265.1:1975-3940 GCA_023250795.1 Bacteriovoracaceae bacterium | reverse complement strand
CTTAAGAAAATCCCAGAACAAGATTGGAATGCTGAATGGAGAACTTATTTTAAACCGATTTCTATTCCGCCCTTTTGGGAAATATCTCCTCCATGGGAGAAAAAAAGAAATCGAGTGGGTATCCCTCTACTCATTAATCCTGGAGCTGGATTTGGAACAGGAACGCACGAAACGACTCAGCTGTGTTTAAGAATTTTAGGGAATATTTCCAAAGAGAAAAATGGGGGTTTGAACGGGGCACGGGTTTTAGATTTTGGCAGTGGGTCTGGGATTTTAGCGATAGGAAGTGCTAAGTTAGGCGCTCAAGTGGATGCAGTAGAGATTGATATTCTTGCCCTAGAAAATGCAAATGAGAATGCAAAATTAAACAAAGTGCAAAAAAATATCTGTTTTTCAAAAAAACTTCAACCTTCTTCCAAAAAATACAACTTCATTTTCGCAAATATTTTAAAGCCCGTCTTATTGAAATACTCGAAATCTTTGGTGAATCGATTGAGTTCAAATGGGACTCTGATTCTCTCGGGCCTTCTTGAAAAGGATCTGGAAGTTATCTTAGATGCATACGGATTATTGTTAGACGTTAAAAGAAATTAATCTGAAACTAAAAAATACAAAATTTACGCGCAAAATGATTGGAGAGCGATCGCTTTTTAAAAAAGATTAAATTACTTTAAAAAAATTACCTAGTTCATGAAAATAAATGCCTGCCATCGCCCTCTCTGACAAATGTAGCGATTGGGTTTCCAAGATTTATCAATCCAAAGCTGATGGAGGAAATACCCATCCCAAGTCATCCAAAGAGGTGAGAGTAAGGGAAAGTGAGAGAGTGGCCCAGAAATATTTCTTTCTTCTGCATGCAGAGTCTCTGGAACTATAACCACTTCTACATCTTTTCCATGTTGGATTGCTAGATTGGTACGAGTAGAAAAATCATTCGTTCGGGTAAAGTCCCAGTCTGGATGTCGTAAAGACAGCTCTATAGTTACGTCTGGAAACGTGGGATCCCAAACTTGAAAAGGTTTAGGAAAATGCAGATCTTTTTCTAATTGAGTCAGTCTCTGGTCGATGCAATCAATATATTGAGAATATGTCTTCCAGTGCCAACTCTCTGAAGCATTCATCCTGATTTCCTGCCTGATATCAGTGTAAGCAAATGCTCCCACCATAGGTATGAGAAAAACCATAAAAGCTTGAAACCTTAATATACCTGTGGGTCGAGATCTTTCCATCCAGAGTCTAAGTGCAAAAAGAGCGGTAAAAGTCCAAACTGATAGGTGTAAAAAATAGATAAACCAAACTTCTGGTTTTGAGCTCCAAAGCCAAATGGATCCTAAAATCCAGCCGGCAGCGGGAGAAAGATCTGGTAATTTGATCTCTTTATTTTTTTCTTTTTTAGTTTTTTGTATTGGACTTTGGATTGAGGGCAAAAGAATGCCATAAATCATGGCCATGCAGATCAAAATCCACATTCCGATGGATACGACCTGTAAAAAAACGGGCCAAGGATCGGGGTTTCCCATGTCTTGAAAAAGGCTGGCTAATGACTTTTCAAAACCGGAAAGCCAATCGTTTTGTACTGCAAGTCTTTTCCACTGAGTGGCCATTTGAAGAATAAAAAGGTCAAAATGCCAGAATACGGTGAGGATCCAGGGACTCAAGTAGAGCAAAGTTTTTGCTGCAGTTTTGAAAATACTTTTTATGGGTTTTAAAATGAGTCCAAATGCTACGGGAAAAAGGAGATGGATGGCGTTAAAATGTGCATAGGCGGCTATGGCAAGCAGAGCAGATATCGGGTCCCAAAGTCCTTTAGCTTGCCAGCGCTTTGGAAATCCAAATGAAAGGCCCAAAACTAAGATCGTTCCGCAGAGAGCTACAAGGGATTCAGGTCTGACGAGCACAGAGGCCCATCGGTTAACTGGATCGAGTGCAATGAGGAGCGTAAGAATAAGGCAAGCAAAGGTGGGG
>JAHFAB010000265.1:0-1965 GCA_023250795.1 Bacteriovoracaceae bacterium | reverse complement strand
AAACCCATGACGACCGTGCCACTCAAAGACCAAAAAAGAAGTGGCCAGAATTTGATTCCAAAGCTTCCGTCAATTCCAAACCAGCGGCCTATGCCGATGAGTATGGGATAAAGCGGCATGGTATTAAAATTAAAAATCCGATAGGTAGGTTCGAATGGAGCTTGGGGGAGCATGACCCAGCGAGGAGGCCATTTGAACAATTCCTTAGCAACAAAGTAAAAAGCTGAGTCGTCGGGCCAAGGAACAGGAACAAAGGAAAGTGCCGAAAACCAAACCCATAGGCCTATAAAGAGCGGAATGGAGCAGAGAAAGATAAATTTGAAATCCAATTTTTTCAATTTCATGGGGAAGTTACCCTTTTACTTATTAATTACAATGACCCTTTCTGGGTGTCGAGGTTAATATTTGTGGATATGTTTTCCAGAAGTCGCTCTTTATGAACTTCAGAAAAATCATGCCCGCTTGCACTTTAAAAGCTTTCAGAGAGCGGTGATGGCGGTTGAGGGTAAGCACTAGATTCACCCCATTTTCTCCTTAGAGTGGTAGTATTAGAAAAGAAATCTATATTAACTGTTTGATTGAGCGTGATTGGTTCGCTAATTTTAGTTATAAATCTAAAAACTTCGAATGCAAGGTGAGTCGCTATAAGAGAGTTTGTAAATACAGTGGATGCATTGAGAACTTGATTGGATCCATTGATTTTTTCTCCTGCTTTTTCCATGGCTTGAACAAAGTTAAGTTTTGCATCTTTTGTTGTGAGAAGGGGTCCGATTGTGCCTTGTTCTAAACCAACACCACCAAATAATACAGGAACATTGGTTTCGGCGCATGCTTTTGCAACCCAGGGTAAAATTTTCCCAATGGGTTTGTCAGCACAATTTAGCACCAAGTTTACCGGATTATTTTCAATGACATTTTTTACTTGAAACTCATGTTCCAGCCACGTATTGACAGTGATGCAAGAACTTATTTTTCCTTGGCGATAGAGATAGTTTTTTAAAACATCAGTCTTATTTTGTCCCAAATTCGATCTTTCATAGGGGATTTGGCGGTTTAGGTCAGGGGTGTCTATTTTAGCACCATCCACTAGAACAAAATGGCTAAAACCAGCTCTGGCAAGATGAGTTGCAGCTATTGATCCAGTCCCTCCACATCCTAAGATCAGAAGTTTAAAAGAACTGATTTTCTTTTGTAAAGAAGCGGGGTGATGGTTGAAGTAGGAGAACCAATCCATTTGTCGGTCTAAGCTTGGATCTTCCCATTTTTCATAGTGACAGGATTTCAAAATACCCCGCTCTTCAAATACTGAAAGCATATGGATAAATCTTGAAGATTGACTCGTTTTCTGAAGTTCAACCGTGCTGAGTCCCTCTTGTAGGAGATGGATTATTTTCCAGTCATTAGAGCGAAGTTTTCTTAAATTAAAACTATGGGTTCCTTTCTGAAAAGAGGCTTCATTGTCCGAAATGCGTATAACAGGTATGTCTTCTCTGATTTGGATACCGGTTTGATATTTCAGGATTAAACTATTGAGTATCATCATTATATTGTACCTCTTTCATAACTAGTTGTGGCTGCAACTGGCTGTAAGAGGACAGCTCTACTTTTATAATAATAGCTATAAGCAAAAAATAAACCCCCCGTTAAAGGAAAAATAGCCAATAAACTGAGTCCTATTTTGGGTGTATAACGGTCCATCAAAAATCCAGTTGAAAGGTAAGAAATGCTAATTACAAAAGACGTAATCACTGAGTGTAATGACAGTAAGCTAGCTCGAACTTCAGAAGGTATTTGGTCGTTAATGAATTGATCTGTAAAAACAAATAATAAATTTGGAAGTAAATTGATGAGTCCAAAGAGAAATATGCTCAGTGTTATTGAAAGATTAAATCTAAAACTGAAAATAAGTATTGGCACTAACGTAAAAACACATAGAATTTTTCTTTCTAAACTAAATTTTGGTAT
>JAHFAB010000264.1 GCA_023250795.1 Bacteriovoracaceae bacterium | reverse complement strand
CCCTTCATAGCACTCGGCAATCCCACGAGCGAGGCTTTCTTGTGTCACTTCCATCAATTTCTTCGCTTTTTCTGAGATCAGCCCCACAGCAACGGTCCTAGCCGAATCCCCATACCAGCCCTCATAGCTCACTCCAAAGTCCAACCCCACGATGTCTCCATTTTTGAGGACTCTCTTAGGGGAAGGAATCCCATGCACGACCTCGTCGTTGATTGAAATACAGACCGATGCCGGAAATCCATGATACCCCTTGAAAGCAGGAGTCACATTCATCGCCCGGCAGCGAGATTCCGCAAACCGATCCAGCTCTGCTGTCGAAATGCCTGGCTTCACAAGAGCGACCATCTCGTTCAGAATTTGGGCGACCACCTGCCCAGCCTTTCGCATCAAATCGAGCTCTCTTTCAGTCTTTAGGGTGATCATTTAAATTAAACCCATATTATGTACCATATTACTTGCTTGTCACTTCGACCAGCTTAGTAAAAACCAGGTCTTGCGGCAGAGAAGCGTCCAATGTTTTGAGTTTATTTTGTTTTTTATAAAACTCGACTAATGGGGACGTCTGTTTATGATAAACTTCGAGCCTTTTTTGGATGACATCGGGGCGATCATCATCTCGTTGCACTAAAAACGAATCACACTGATCACAAAAACCATCTCTCTTGGGTTTCGCAGATTCCAGATGAAACATCGCTCCGCATTTGAGACAAGTGCGCCTCCCTGAAAGCCTCTTTACCAACTCTGCATCCTGAATATCAAAAAGAACAGCATACCCCACTTGCCTGGACTGAGACTTTAACATGAGATCCAAAGACTCAGCCTGAGGCAAAGTCCTAGGAAATCCATCTAAGGTAAACCCCTTTTTACAATCTGATTCTTGTATCCTCTCACGAATCAGTTCAACAACCACAGAGTCAGGAACTAAAGAGCCCTTATCCATGAAAGTTTTAGCTTCTAAACCTGTTTTCGTGCCCTTACTAATGGCAGTTCTCAACATGTCGCCTGTCGACAGCTGTGGCTTTCCGCTCTGTACAACGAGGCGTTTGGCCTGAGTTCCCTTCCCAGAGCCAGGTGGTCCAAATAGAACGATGATCATGTAGTTGCAGAACGTCCTTTCAACCGCGTGTGTTTCATAAATCCTTCATAGTTCCGGCTGAGCAAGAAAGTCTCAATCTGCGCAACTGTGTCTAATGCAACTCCCACTAAAATCAAAACACTCGTTCCACCAAAATAAAAAGGAACCTTCATCGTTTGTGTAAAAAAAGTAGGTAAAACACAAATGGCCGAAATATAAACAGCTCCACCCAATGTGATTCGGGATAAAACATAATCAATGTATTGCGCAGTTGGAACTCCAGGTCGAATTCCTGGAATAAATCCGCCGTATTTCTTCAGATTTTCCGCAACATCATCCGTTTTGAAAGTCACCGCAGTATAAAAATAACAAAAGAAAACAATGAGTCCGACAAAAAGAATCTCATAGAGAAGAGCACCGGGTTGAATTTGAGAAGCCAATTTCCTCAACGGTTCCCAAGGGAAAAAAGTGGCCACTGTTGCAGGAAACATAATGAGGGAAGATGCAAAAATGGGGGGGATCACTCCAGAAGAGTTTACTTTCAATGGCAAGTGAGTATTTTGCCCACCATACACTTTTCTACCCACAATTCTTTTCGCATATTGAACTGGGATTCTTCTCGCTCCACGTTCCATGAAAATAATGCAGAAAAAAGTGACAACAATGATGGCTAGAACTAAAAGAATTTTAACAAAGGTGAGTTCTCCCGAACGATAAAGGCTTAGCGTGCTTCCAATTCCTTGGGGTATACGTGCTGCGATCCCAGCAAATATGACAAGAGAAATCCCGTTGCCAATTCCTCTTTCTGAGATCTGCTCTCCAAGCCACATGAGAAAAACAGTTCCAGCAGTCAAGGTCACTGTAGTCAGGGCTCGAAATGCAAACCCGGGGTGAATGACCACTGCTTGGCTTGCATGTTCTAATCCAGCGGCAATTCCGTAGCCCTGGACCAAGCAAAGAAAAACAGTACCATAACGCGTGTATTGAGTGATTTTCTTGCGACCTGACTCGCCTTCTTTTTGGAGCTCATGAAGATAAGGCCAAACCACTGTCAATAACTGAAAAATAATAGAGCTGCTGATGTAGGGCATGACCCCCAAAGCAAAAACGCTGAATCTTTCTAAGGCTCCACCACTAAAGAGGTTAAACCACCCAAAGATCGTGCCTTTCATATTGGCAAAAATTTGTTGAAGAGCGTCCGCATTGACCCCAGGGGTCGGGATATGAACCCCAATGCGATACACAGCTAAAACCATCAAGGAAAACAGAATTCTTTTCCTGAGCTCCGTGATTTTGACTAATCCTTCGATGCCTGACATGGTCTGTTTCGCCTTTCTATGTTTTCCGGCTATTCTTTTGCTGTTTTCGCCTCTTTTTTAACCTTCTTTTTAGCTCCAGGAATGGGGAGGAGTTCTACTTTGCCTCCCGCTTTTTGTATTTTTTCCACTGCTCCACTGCTCACTCGATGAGCTTTGACTAGAAAAGCTTTTGTAAGCTCTCCAGTCCCTAAAACTGTAAAGCGATCGTAACGCCCTCTAAAACTCTGGGCTGCACTCAGTGCATCTAAAGAGACCTCAGGAAAAGACTTCTGATCTAACTTTTCAAGATCCACTAAATTCAAAATTAAATTTGATCTTCTCGCAAAATTCTTAAACCCTCTCTTCGGAATTCTTCGATAAAGAGGCATCTGGCCTCCCTCAAAACCCGGGCGAGAATGGCCCCCTGATCTGGCGAGTTGACCTTTGTCACCTTTTCCAGAGGTTTGCCCCAGTCCTGAACCGGATCCTCTTCCTAAACGCTTTTTTTTCTGCACGGACCCCGGTTGGGCCTTAATCGTATTCAGCTGTAACATAGTTTACTCCTTGCCTATTCCTTGTCTTACTCTTTTACTACCGAGACTAAGTGTAAAACCTTCTTGATCATCCCACGGACCGAAGGGGTATTTTCTAAAACCCTCACTTGCTCCCGACGCTTTAGACCTAAACCGCGAATCGTCGCTCTCTGATTGGGATTACAAGCAATCGTCCCTCTCATCAGCTTAATAGTAATTGTTTTTTTTGACGGTGACATCACTCATTCTCCCTTTTACATGATCTCAGCAATTGTTTTGCCTCGGCCCTTGGCAATATCAGCAAAACTTCTCAAATTTTTCAAACCCTCAAGAGTTGCACGCACCACATTGTGTGGATTGTCTCTTCTCAAAGACTTTGTGAGAATATTTTTAATCCCAGCCACCTCTAAAATCGCTCTCACAGAAGAACTGGCAATAATTCCAGTTCCTTCTGGTGCAGGCTTAAGCAGAACTTGGCTTGCTCCAAAATGTCCGAGAATATCATGTGGAATCGTATTGCCTTCCATAGGAACTTTCATGAGATTTTTCTTCGCCTGTTTTCCAGCCTTCTTGATGGCCTCAGGAACTTCTCCTGCTTTTCCTAAACCTACTCCCACTTGCCCTTTCTTATCTCCGACTACAACAATGGCTGCAAAACTAAATCTGCGACCACCCTTCACCACTTTCGCACATCGATTGATATGAATGACGCGATCTTCGAACTCAGAATCTTCCTGCTTACCTTGTCTTCCACCTTGTTTGCCGCCTTGCTTACCACCCGATTGGCGATCATTTTGTTGTCCTGCACTCATTTCACAGTTCTCCTTTGTTTAAAATTTCAATCCGCCTTCGCGGGCAGCATCGGCTAAAGCCTTGATCTGTCCATGATAAAGATACCCACTTCGATCAAAAACCACATTTTGTATCTTCTTCGCCAAAGCCCGTTTTGCTACCAAGTTCCCTAAAGTCTTAGCTCCTTCTATCGTCCCATGGGCTTTGCTTCGTAACTCTTCTTCTTGAGTAGAAGCCGCTAC
>JAHFAB010000263.1 GCA_023250795.1 Bacteriovoracaceae bacterium | reverse complement strand
CCGTGATCTCCTCAAAGTCACAAACTCCGAAGAAGTAGGGGTGAGAATTGAAAAACTCCAAAATACTGAAAAAGAGCTCAGAAGGCAGCTCGAGCAAATCCAAGGCCAAAAAGCTGGCCAAGAAGTGGATCAGATGATTGCAAAAGCGGTGAGTTTTAGCGGATTTAAACTCATCACGCATCTCTGTGCTCCGGATGCACAAGGAGTCAAACGCTTGAGAGATTTGTCGGATAGGGTGAAACTGAAATCCCCTGATTCAGTTTGTGTTTTGGGTATAAAGGAGCCTGAGACAGGAAAGGCCTCTCTACTCGTTTCGGTAGGACCGAAAGCACCTCCGAAAATCAATGCCAGCGAAATTTTAAAAAAGCTGGCTCCCTTTATCGATGGCAAAGGTGGTGGAAAACCGGAACTTGCCCAAGCAGGTGGGACAAAGGCTTCGGGTCTAGAGGAGGCACTCAGCGAAGCCCAGAAACACATTGGACAATGAGCTTGTGATTGGGTTAATGGAAAACAGAGGTTATCATATGAAATTATTAAGATGGGTTCCGTTAATCCTTGTCTGTTTGGGTGCAATTGCCGCCTGCACCAAATCTGAGAATGAAGAAAACATAATGGTCGTCCACCGGGTTCAATCGGATGATGCAAAAACTTTGGATCCAGCTAACGCATATGATACGATTAGTTTGGATGTGGTCCCCTCCATCTACGAAACTCTCTACCAGTATGCTTATCTCTCAGAGACCTATAAGCCTGAACCCCTTTTAGCGGCAGATTTTCCAAAATATTCGAAGGATCGCTTGACTCTGACGATACCTCTACGGCATGGAGTTTTATTCCAAGATGATCCTGCGTTTAAGGAAAACAAAGGAAGAGAACTCAAAGCCAGCGATTTCATCTATGCGTTCAAACGTCTCGCACTCCCCTCACTGGATTCTCAGGGCTACTGGATCTTTGATGGAAAAGTGGTGGGTTTTAGCGATTTTCACGATAAATTGGTGAAAGCTTCGAAAGAAAATCTCACCCAGGTTTTTGAAGAGCCGATTGCGGGGCTTCAAGCTTTGGATGATTACACGATCGAAATCAAGCTCATCAAACCCTATCCCCAGCTCTTGTATATTTTATGTATGGGATTTGCCTCACCGATACCCCGAGAAGCCGTCGCCACTTATGGAGATGAGAAGGGAAATCTGTCGGACCATCCGATTGGGACAGGGCCGTTTTTGCTCAAAAATTGGCAAAGAGGACATAAAATTATCTTAGAACGAAATCCCACCCACCATACCGAGTTTTATCCTGTATCTGGGGACGCTCAGTACCAGAAAAAAGGCTTCTTAGAAGATGCAGGAAAACCGCTGCCCTTTTTAGATCGAATTGTTCACCATATTGTCAAAGAAGATCAACCGGCGTGGTTAGGTTTTCTCAGAGGCGATTTTGATTTGATGACTATTCCGAAAGATAATTTTAAACAAGCCATTGTCAACCAAGTAAACCTATCGCCCGAATTAGCCGCAAAGGGCTTACGCCTCACGATCGAGCCGAGTGTGGCGTTTTATTATATTTCAATGAACAGCAAAGATAAACTCATGGCTGGGAATAAATATCTGAGACAGGCGATTTCTGCCTCTATCGATCGAGACAAGTGGATTGAGATTTTCACAAACGGGCGGGGTAAAAAAATGGTCAATGCTTTGCCACCTGGAATTCCTGATCGCCCGACGGACTCGAAAATCAAATATGACTACAACCTCACGCTTGCCAAAGAACTCATGAAAAAAGCAGGTTTTCCAGGTGGAAAAGGACTTCCTCAGCTCAATTTTGATCTACGTGGATCTGACACACTGAATAGACAGCTTGGAGAATTTTTCGTACAAGAATTTGCTGCGATCGGAATTCAAATGAATGTCATCTACAACACATTTCCTGCTTATCTAGAGAAAGCTAAACAAGGAAATCTCCAAGTTTCCTACGGCGGTTGGACCATGGACTATCCAGACGCAGAAAATAATTATCAACTTCTCTACGGTCCCAACAAAGCGCCAGGACCAGGCGAATCCAATTATGATAATCCAGCTTTCAACAAACTCTATGAACAAATAGCTATTATGGAAAATGGCCCCAAACGAATGGCACTCATTTGATAAATGGAAGAGATCATCCAAGAAGACTGCCCCTGGGCCATGGGTTATTTTGTGACAGACTTTCGCCTGTCAAACCCCTGGGTCTCCAACTACCGCGCGAATGAGATTCTACTTAATAAATATAAATATTACCGGGTGAATAAAGAAGTGAAGAAGAGGTATTTGGAGGTGAAGTGACGTGACCTCACCCCGTTTCATTACGCAAAAAGTGTAATGGAGTCCATAGAGGGTGGGGGCCTATGCCTTCAGCATTACACTTTTTGCGTAATGGGATATGGGCTCTTCACCTCATTGGTAAAATAAACTCATCAATTACATGAAAATCAGATGCGCCCTTGTCAAGTCCCATCACAGTGATTCTAACCGCTCCAGAAACTGGAGCTATCTTCAAATAATTAAAGGGGCGAGGTGATGCCTCAGAAAATAGATCTTCATGCCGACGCTGGGCTCCCTCTAAGAGCTTTACTCTGGGTCCCCCACCCCCGCCTGATACAATAAAAGTTTTTCCCCTGATATTAAAATGCTCATAGGTGTGTGCGTGCCCACTGATCAGAGCAATGGCTTTTTCGGTCGCACTAAACGTTCCAACAAAAGCGTCTTGAACATCTGTCTCATCTCCTGTGGTCGTACTATTCGTATAGGGTGGATGGTGGGTAAAAACAAAAACCCCCTTGATAGCAGAATCAGCCTGAAGTTGGGACATCTGCGAATTGAACCAGGAAATCTGTTCATTCCATTGACTCACACTCATTTCAGATTTGTTTGAATCTAAAAAAACTAATCCCAAGTTTCCATAAGTACGCTCGTACCAATGCTTCTGACCCAATTGTGGAAAACGAATCTCACTTTTTTCTAATGCTTTTCTATTATCTCCCCAGTAGTCGTGATTTCCCAGAGCAACAAGTACTGGGATCGCTGCATTTCTCACCGGTGTCATGAGCTGATCAAACCTCACCCACTCTGATTGAGATGAACCATCAGAGACTAAATCCCCATTCATGATTAAAAAATCAGGTTGAAACGGAATGACACCCAATAAACAAAAAACTCAGAGATATAAAAAGTCCTGTAGCTAAAATTTCTTTCATAGAATGGAATATCCAATATTTAAATAAGAAGTACAAGCCCCCCAATCTCCTTTTAATAATTTTGAATCGCAGTTTACCCCTGCCTCAAGACTGTGAAGATTCGGACCAAAAAGCTGTATTCCAAAATTTCCATAAACTGACCCAGTCCATTGTCCACCTAGAGAAGAATAAGAACCATTCATCCCAAGAACTGGAGTGAGACTCCAACCTGGAACAACGCTCTTCAAACCCACACTGGCTGCAACAATACCTAAACTGGCAGTCCCACGGAGAAATCGGGTGAGATAATAATAACCACTAAATCCAAATAAACTGGGAGAGGAATCTCCAAAAACACTGAGATAGACCCCTTTGCTTCCAGCCGAAGGCAAATCGGTATCTTCTGCACTCACTGTAAAAGTAAAAACGGAAACTAGAAATAAAAGAAAAATTGAATTAAAATAAAATCTTCGCATAAAGCCCATACTCGTTTTGACCTTCAAAATAAGGAAGTACAAAGAAAGATAGATTTTTTCCGGGATTATCCGTCTCCGGTTCAAGGTGATGCTTTACATAACTCCGCCCCAAAATATAGCCCAGAGTTGCTCCAAATACAGTGTCCGAAAGGTGGTGTTTATTCGAAGCCATCCGAGAGAGCATAGTAAAAGAACCCATGGCAATTGCTGGAATTCCAACTTTGGGTCCATACATGGCCATCAGACTACCCGCCGTAGTCATCGCTGC
>JAHFAB010000262.1:724-3961 GCA_023250795.1 Bacteriovoracaceae bacterium | reverse complement strand
GGATTTGGTCACGATGAGAGCTTTTTACTATGATGGGGACAATGGAGAAAACGTCAGAGAAGAAAAAATACCGGATGATATTTTGGAAGAATGTAAGAAATATCGAGAAGAATTAGTTGCAGCCGTGGGTGAGTTTGATGACCTCGTAGGAACCAAGTACATTGAGGGTAAAGAAGTGTCAGTGGACGAGTTGAGAGTGGCCATTCGCAAAGCAACTCTGACTTTGCAATTTACACCTGTCATGACGGGTTCTGCTTACAAAAATAAAGGCGTTCAGCTCTTGTTAGACGCGGTCACGCATTACTTGCCTAATCCGACTGAGGCCGAGAACGTT
The DNA here is from genome assembly GCA_023250795.1 of Bacteriovoracaceae bacterium. GTDB lineage: Bacteria > Bdellovibrionota > UBA1018 > UBA1018 > UBA1018 > JAHFAB01. The sequence goes on along the minus strand of JAHFAB010000262.1, from coordinate 3,627 downwards.
GCGCTCGATCAACACAATAATGAGCAAAAAGTGATTCTGGCTTCAGACGCTAAAAAGCCATTTGTGGGTCTAGCGTTTAAACTCGATGAAGGCCGATATGGGCAGCTCACCTATATGAGAATTTATCAGGGGACAGTGAAAAAGGGAGATGTGATTTTCAATAGTGTCAATGATCGGAAAGTCAAAGTCCCGCGCTTAGTCCAGATGCACGCAGATGAGATGAACGATACCGAGGAGGCCCAGGCGGGGGATATTGTCGCCATGTTCGGTGTGGACTGCGCCTCTGGGGATACGTTTACTGACGGCAAAGTGAAATACACAATGACGTCGATGTTTGTGCCCAATGCAGTTATTTCTTTGGCCATTGCTCCCAAAGATAAGACAGGACAAAATAATTTTTCAAAAGCTCTGAACAAATTTACCAAAGAAGATCCCACGCTGCGAGTTCATCGGGATGAAGAGTCGGCCCAGACCATTATCAGTGGGATGGGAGAGCTGCACCTAGAGATCTATTGCGAGCGAATCAAGCGAGAATATAATTGCGAAGTCGTTGTGGGTAAGCCTCAGGTCGCCTTCCGTGAAACAGTGACTAAACGTGGAGAGTACAACTACACGCATAAGAAGCAAACCGGAGGTGCAGGACAGTTCGGTAAGGTCGTGGGTTATATTGAGCCACTTCCATCCGATGCTGTTCTCAACTACGAGTTTGTGGATGAGATTATGGGAGGTTCGATCCCACGAGAGTTTATTCCTGCCTGCGATAAGGGGTTTCAAGAGGCTGTCAAAGAAGGACGACTCATTGGTTTTCCCATTGTCGGGGTGCGAGTGGTTCTCAATGAAGGTGCCTACCATGACGTGGACTCTTCCGAACAAGCTTTCAAAACGGCATCTCTGATGGCTTTTCGTGAGGCCTATGAGAAAGCAGGTCCTACGGTTTTAGAGCCGATGATGAAATTGGAAACCTCTGCCCCAGAAGAGTTTCAGGGCTCTGTCATGGGTCAGATCAACCAGCGCCGAGGGATGATCATCAACAGTCAGACCAATGAAGGCTATTGCGTGATTGAAGCTGAGGTTCCGCTGACGGAGATGTTTGGTTATTCGACCGACTTGCGCTCCGCCACTCAGGGCAAAGGCGAGTTTACGATGGAATTTCTAAAATACTCCGCCGTTCCTAGAGCGATTCAAGAAGAGATGGTGAAAAAGTTCCAAGAGAAGAAGGCGAAAGAGAGTAAGTGAGTGAGTGGGGGGCTACTGCATTGAGTTTCGTAAAAAGTGAAATGAAGTCCATAGAGGGTGGGGGCCTATGCCTTGTTGATTTCACTTTTTGCGAAGTAATACGCCTGCGCTGAACACAAATAAAATTGATTTTGACCTGTGTACCTATGATATAATTTTTCCACTCCACAAATTTTTTAGAAAAGACTGCACATTTAAAACAGAAACTCTCCCATCTTTCAAAGGGCTACCTCCCAGGTAGATCCCATATCCCTGTTTTATAGCGCCTTGGTCTAAAAGTTCTTTGAGTGTCTTAGAGTATTCACTCCTCCATCGGGGTGAAGATTTGATTTCAAAGCCAATGCATTCTTTGGGTTGAGTGGCACCTTCAAAGATTAAATCGATCTCAGTTCCATGGGGTGTCCTCCAGAAACTCAGAGTTCCACCCTTACCTTGGTAGGAGAGATAAGCACGCATTTCGTTCAGAAGTAGGGTTTCTAGTTGTAGTCCCCGTTCTATATCCGAAAGGGGTTCACGCACTTTGGATGCTAAAACTCTAACAACGCCAGGATCAAAAAAATAAAACTTAGGGTGTGCTGATTCCTTGATTTTCGCCCTATTCTGCAAGGCTGGGAGCCAATAGCCAATCAGTGTATCCACTAAAACTTCGAAGTATCCCTGTACCGTTGGGCGAGAAACTGCAGCTTCGCGAGAGATATTGGCAAGGTTGGCCTGCTGCCCGTTCATGAGTGCTGCAACTTTTAAAAATCGGCTAAAGGGTTCTAGTTTTCTCACTAATGCTTCTTCTTTGATTTCTTCTCGCAAATAGGTGTCTAGATAAGATTCTAAAAATTCTATTTTTTCTTGCTCTGTTTCGTTTAGGTAGCACTCCGGCAATGTGCCAAACCGTAAGCAGCTTTCAATGGAGTGGGAGAGATCCACTTCTGTACTTACAAACGGGAACATTTTACGTTGAATGGCTCGTCCTGCCATCAGATTGACACCTGAACGTTTTAATTTTCTGGCGCTTGAACCAGTCAGTACAAAATTATATTTTCCTTTTGGAGATGAGGAGAGCAAATCGTGAACTTCGTTTAAAAGAGCGGGATAGCGCTGGATCTCATCTAAAACAACCCAGCTTCCATGTGGCAATGCTTCTACTTCTTTTCGAAAAAGTTCTGGATCCTGCATGAGACGAAACAGTTCCGCATTGCGCAGGAGGTTAAACCACTTTGCATTTGGATAAGTAGTTCTCAGCCAGGTTGACTTGCCTGTACCGCGTGGTCCAAAAAGATAAAAGCTCTTTGTAGGAGGGAGCAGTTTTCTTGAAATCATTACCATCAATTTTACCGTATTTTTGATGGTAATACCAGCATTATTATGTTAAACTCGTAATAGGTCACTGACCGGTTTTGATGAAGTAGTGACTTGGGGTCTGCGGTTATTTCATCTGCCGCTATTTTGTCTGCGGCAAAAAATCTCCCATTTTCTCTCTCTCAAATATTTTCACAGCCGCGTAGGCGTTGTGTGTGCGACACAGACAGCGCAGATTTTCTGGAGAACTAGATCCCCCAAGCGCAACGGGCTGGCGATGATCGATCTCGAGCGCCCAACGGCTCGTGCACCTCAGCCCTGTTTTCTCGTCCACATGTTCACACTGCCACTCGGCGTGCTGTAAGGTGTTGCGT
>JAHFAB010000262.1:0-714 GCA_023250795.1 Bacteriovoracaceae bacterium | reverse complement strand
TTCTTATTTGCTTGTTTCTTTACCTGTTCCTTTACTTGTCCCTTTGCCTGTTTCTGTGCTCGCCTCTCGTCTTGTCTCTGTGGATCGATTTTCTCGAGCATGAACTCTGTCGACATCAAAAAGATTTCCGCATAGCTGAGGTTAGGGTTCTTATGCGCTGAAAGCTCTCTGAGCCTTTGGATATTTTGCATTAGCTTTTCTTCAGCGACCATCTTGAGTTCGGTTTTGTCTGGCGTGAGAACACGCGCTTTTTCTGTTCCTAAAATTTTATCTTCCAATACTGGAGAAAGACTGACGAAGATTTTTTCGCACTCTGTCTTGGATTTGTTCTCAATCTGATGAAGGAGACCTTTTTTTGCATCTATGCTCAGCTGTTCTTCTCGGTTTTCATTTCTCCGTTTTTTCTCAAGAATGACATAACTCTGTAAGCTCGCCACTGTGGTCAAAGAAACTTTGCCTTCGTTCAGTGCCGCCTCCGTCTCCGGAACGTCCTTTAAAAACTCCATCGCCCGGATGCGGCGACTCGCAGCGCCGCCGCTGTAGCCCAGGTGTTTGACGGCAAATTCAAAAAGAGAAGAGCAAGAGTATTCTGCATAAACCATTTTTTGTTGAATGGACCGTAAGCACCACAAAATCTCGCTCGTTGTCTCACGCTCTCTTAAGACAAGCGTTTTGGTGTGAGAGACTAGTTCAGCGCTCCCCAATTGTTTTAAG
>JAHFAB010000261.1 GCA_023250795.1 Bacteriovoracaceae bacterium | reverse complement strand
ACCATGAGAGAAAAATAAGAATAATAATTTGCTTCATAGACCACAACATCTCTCTCAGAGCCGCTTTCAGCAACGCCAGCCTTTGACACTAAGTTTGAATTTTGTCAAAATTGGGTTGAGTAAAGCTACAATTCATCCCCGCAAAGAATGGTATTCGATGTTATTCTCGCTATAGCTTCGACTGGACTGATTCAAAACCAGACCTCTTACAGAATCTTTTTGTTTTTTGATAAAACTTTCAAGAGCCTGAATCTCTCTTCTGTGAGGAGACTCGCGATCTGAAATTTGAACGGCAATTGATTTTTTTTCATTTTTCCAAGAAAATATAAGAGGTACATAGGATTTCTTCTCAGAGTGATAATACTCTACGATTGGATGATGTAATCCAGAAGCCTCAAAAAGACTTAATGCCTCCACCAAAACATGACTCCGCAATGCAGTTTTTCTAGAAGCCCCCAGAAATGTTGCTAAACCTGAATCTACTATCACATAGTGAGATTTTCCAACCCCTACGGTATGTGGGTTGATTTTCTTTAGAACCAATATTTCTGAAAAGGCATCCAGATAACGACTGACTACTCGCGTATCTTTTTCAAGACGCAAAGCAGTCTCTGTTGCAGTAGGAATATCTGATTGAACAAGTGTAGTGAGAATGGAATAAGCCAGATCCCCATCATAATTCTTTCGAAGCACCTTCCCTAAATCACGAAAACAAGTAGTTTCCAGCCAGATTTGTGCTGAGCTACCAAACTCCTGAGCCGAATGAAGGTAAAAAAACCCGGGCATCCCTCCTTTTTCTATTTTTATATCGAATTCCTTCATGGACAGCTGAGAATGAAAATTTCCTTTTTTCAAATAATACTGACCCAAAGAGAGAGAATGGATTTCAGAAAGACTAAAGGGGTATAAATGCATCATCCCAATTCTTCCTGTGAGCGATTCACGTATATCGAAAAAACTTGAAAACCGGGTTGACCCACTTAGAATATAACTTCCGGGTCGTCTTTTCTGATCCACGTGCAGTTTTATTGCATCAAAGAGGGAAGGAACTTTTTGAACTTCATCCAGAATTTTAACGGTTCCTTGCGTCATCTCAGAAAAAGACTCAGGTGATTTTTCGGCTCTCTTTCTTAAACTCTCAGAATCCATTGTCATGTAATCTGTCTTTATAGACTGTGAAATAATATCTCGTAAAAGCGTACTTTTACCACACTGTCTTGGACCAATCAGCCCCAATACCGGCCAAAGCTTAAGTCGCTTTAATAAGAATGATGTAATGGTTCTATTTCTCTGGTGAGGCATATACTCTCTCTGAACCAGTATAAAACACTAATGTTACAAATACTACCGTTTTTTGCATGATCATGCAAAAATAGGCATGTTTAGAAAAGTAGCCCAACTCCAATGGTATACGAATAAAAAACAAATTATTGAAATCAAATGATAATCTGCTATGGTTGTAGGGTGTTAGACCCCACTTTATTTCAAGACTTAGAATCCCGCGGACTGATCAGACAAGTGACAGATTCTGAACTCGTCACGACCCTCACCCGAGAGCCCATGACCGTTTATGCGGGCTTTGACCCCACCGCGGACTCTCTCCACGTTGGGCACATGCTCCCCCTACTCACGCTGAGACGGTTTCAGCTCGCCGGTCATCGCGTAATTGCACTAGCTGGAGGTGCGACAGGAATGGTGGGAGACCCCAGTGAAAAAACAAATGAAAGATCTTTACTCACTGAAGAACTGATCTCTAAAAATCTAGAAGGAATTACAGCCGTCATTTCCAGATTTTTAGATCTCTCCGGCCCAAACCCAGCTCTTATTCTAAACAATGCCGATTGGTTTGGAAAATTTTCTTATTTAGGATTTCTGAGAGACATCGGTAAACACTTTACTGTTAATCATATGTTAGGAAAAGAATCCATTCGAGCCAGACTCGAAGACCGAGAACACGGAATTTCGTACACAGAATTTTCCTACATGCTCATGCAAGCCTATGACTTTTATTTTCTCAATCAGAAGCACCAGTGCCGTTTACAGATTGGGGGCTCAGACCAATGGGGAAATATCACGGCTGGAACCGAGCTCATCAGGCGCATGAACACCGCCACAAGCAATACCACCGTCTTTGGCCTCACCCAACCCTTAATTACAAAATCAGACGGTACAAAATTTGGGAAAACAGAACAAGGTGCCGTTTGGTTAGACGCCCAGAAAACCTCAGTCTACCAGTTTTATCAGTTCTTCATCCAAACCCCAGATTCAGATACAATTGCCTATCTGAAAAAATTTACATTTCTCCCTCTTTCGGAGATTTCTCGCCTAGAAGACTTATTGAAAACTGAACCTGAAAAAAGAGCGGCTCAAAAAACTCTGGCCAGTGAAATGACGAAGTTGGTTCATGGTGCATCAGAACTCAGCCGCGTGGAAAAAGCCTCCCGGTCTCTCTTTGGAGCGGAGATCCGCACACTGGACGCCCAAACTCTGCTTGAGATTTTTGCAGGTGCACCCTCGCTTGAGAAACCAAGATCCACTCTCATAGGATCCGAGCTGCTCGAACTCATTGTGGAGAGCGGACTACTCACCTCCAAAGGAAATGCCAGAAAAGAAATCACAGCGGGAGGAGTTTACCTCAACAATGAACGCGTGACCGACATAGGCTATAAAATCGGAACTCAGGATCTGATTGCAGATCGTTACATTGCTCTCAGGCGTGGGAAGAAGAATTACTGCTTGTTGAAGTGCTGATCACTTTCAACCATGCCTGCGCGTCTCAGTAGACTCGCTCTGTAAATTCCAGAAAGTACGCTTCCCGTTTCCGTGTACTTTCTTTTATTTTTCTGACTCCTGTCATTGCACGAGCTTCATTGGAACTTCTAATATACTCCGTGATTTTTTATTTATGGAAATAAAAAATAAATACGAAGCTGGTCAAAAAATTACTCAAATTATATGACCCTAAAAAAATTTTTTTGAAAAATAACCACGCCATTTTTCACCCACATATTGAGCGATAACTTGGCTAGCTGCAGGGGCTAACTTAAAAAAAAGCACACCAATTCGAACTTGAGAAATTTCAGATTTTTTAGAATGGATTTTGACATTTCGGACTTCAGCTTCCCCCTGAATGAGAGAATTATTAAGAGTAAAAGAAAAATTTTTAAGCCTTTGGTTGGTAGAAAAAAGAGCTTTTTCCGAAACTGGAACAAGAAATGAGACCCCTTTCTCACCAATTTCCCATACATTACGGTGTACCCGTTGTTTCGGATGAATCGGATGTTGAAAACTGACTTGAAATAAATCCATTTCAGTTGGTGAAACACGAAGCGAACTTCTTCTCTGCACCTTAAAAACGATATCCGGTGCCTGGAAAAGCAGGGTTTCAGACTCTGAACCTATTAATGATACTTTAAAAAAAACATTTGCACTCATTAAAGAAAGATTAAAAAAATAATCTTTTGACTGTGCCGATTTTTTTAAGTTCAGATTTGTAGGCTTAGTAATTCGAAGGGTAACATCTCCTTTTTTGTATAATTGTAAATGGACAGGAACAGGGGATGGTTCACTGCGAGTCCAAAAAAACGCAGGGGATACCGTTTTAATTCCTTCGCGAATCAGGCTGTCAATTACACCCTTTTCAGAGATTGGCTGTAATTTTGTCAATAGTTCTTTCCCTTGAGCCATCATAGTTTTCCGCCCCACTTTGTGCCTTACCACAACTTTATGCGAGGCATCGCAACAGCCTCCCATACTTTAATATTTTGGCAAACTAAATGACGATTGTAAACAATTAAGGACTAATCGTGAAAACCGAGCTCCAAATTCGAAAGTTTGCAGTTCTCCCAGCCTACAATGGTGTAAAATTCAGGGTTGTTCCGTCTCACTGCATTTCTCCCCGAATCAAAAGACGAATAAACAGGGTCACAAACCGCACTGGCTCCGAACACAAAAACTAAAGTT
>JAHFAB010000260.1 GCA_023250795.1 Bacteriovoracaceae bacterium | reverse complement strand
GTGTTTTATCCGTTCTGGTCACCGAGTTCACCTATGTAACCCAAGTCAATCAACGCATGGTGTACGACAGTTTAGACCAAATCAAAGCTCTTTATCTTGCTAAAAGTGCTTTTAAACTCTCACTCTTGAGACTCAAAGCTTTTCAAAACCTAAAAGCTACCTTTGGTGGAAATACTCAGGGGGTTCCAACCATCCCTCGTCAATATCTAGATAAAATCTGGAATTTTCCGTTCATTTATCCCATCCCTACTTCTATCCCTGGTCTCACGACAAGTGAAAAAGATGCCATCACGGCTTTCCAAAAAGAATCAGGCTTTGACGGAAGTTTTTCATCCGTCATTGATTCAGAATCATCAAAATACAATCTTAATTCTATTCTTGCAAGCTTTACACCACCAGCACCCACTCCTTCGACTTCTTCTTCTCCTTCTCCCTCACCCACCCCTAATCCGAGTAATACCCCGGCTGTTTTTAACCCTGAAAACGCCCGTAAAAGTTTAGCGGATTATCTTTGGCAGATTTTGGATCAGAAATTTCAGTCTGATCCTGACTTTGCAAATGAATATAGAGATTTTAAAATAGAAGATCTTATGGAAAATTTGACCGCCTGGGCTGATAGAACATATGAGGCAAGGGATACTGGATCCAAAAAACACATCAAACCCAAACGAGCACCATTCTATTCGATATCTGAATTACACATGATTTATCCACTAGATGACGCCCTCTATAACCTCTTCGCACCCACATTGACCGTCAGCACAACTCCTGGGATCAATGTAAATACGATACAAGCCCCTGCCCTCAAAGCCCTTTTCTCACAGATGACTAAAGAAGAAATAGACGGGTTTTTCAAATATAGAGATGATACTAATGCAGATAACTCGTTCAAAACAGAACAAGATTTTTTCACATATATACAAGACAAAGTATCTGCGTTTAGAAAAAATCCAGATGAAATAAAAAAAGTAAAAGAAGATTTGGCTAGCCGAAATATTAGGATTGTAACGGATGAAATTAATTTTAAAGTTACTGCTCAAGCACAAGTAAACCAAGCTACAAAACTGATAGAGGCTTGGATTACGCTAAATCCTTTAAAAACGCAAAACGCTCCTCCACCACCCCAAGCATCACAAAAACCTGACCTTGGACTCAAAATAACTTTTATGAGGATCATATGAGAATACTTGGACTTGATTTAGGAACAACCAGTATCAAAGCAGTTGAGATTGAAAGTGCGTTCAGACGTTTTGAAATTCATGAATATTATGAACAGAAAATAGAATCTGGAAGTGATCCCCTCCAAGCAACGAAAGCACTGTTCACAGCTCTACCCAAAGTACCAGATCGAATCGCCATTGCTCTTAAAACAGGAAATGTAACTTTTAGAAATTTGCAAATACCTACACGAGATCGTAAAGCCATCCAAACTGGCGTCAAGTTCGAATTAGAAGACGAACTTCCATTTGATCTAGATCAAGCGGTTTTTGATTATGTCACACTTTCTCAGAGTGGGCAGATTTCTCAAATCCATGTCTCTGCTACACTCAGACAGTATTTAGATACAGCTCTTAATAACCTTTCTTCCATAGGAATAGATCCAGATCTAATTACTACAGAAGCCTGGGCTTACCGCACACTATTGAATAGAATTTTACCTCAGACAGAAAAAGAAAGGCCTATTCTTCTAGTAAAAATTGGAAATGAACGCACCATTCTTTATGTACACTGGAGTGGGTTTCCTGTAATGACACGAGAGTTTCCGTGGGGAGGCAGAGACCTAACCACTTCTATTTGTAGAAAATACGGGATCCCTCTTGAGCAAGCAGAACAAACCAAAAGAGATCATGGATTCGTACTTCCTCCTTCGCAAAAAGCACAGGCAGCCCCAGATCAGGTCGAATTTTCAGATGTTATTTTGCAACCCCTCGAAGAACTGATTCGAGAAATAAGACAGACTAAACTCATTTGTAAAAATATTACTCATGAACATCTCTACAGCATCTATCTGACGGGGGGAACGTCCGTTCTGCCAGGTTTACTCAGTCTAATTGAAGAAGAAGTTCAAATTAAAACAAAACCTCTCAAAGGATTGAGTCAATTGGCTTCTTCTGGAGTCTCTTATTCAGAAGAAACGGATGCCTCATTTCTACTTGCAGCTTCTTTAGCGCTCACTCTCGTTGGAACTGATCGAACTCAGCCGATTAATCTCAGAAAAGGAAATCTTGCAAAACAAGCCAAATCCAGAGAACTAAATTATGAAAACATGAAACGCCCCCTTAAAGCAGTTGCAGCAATTACTATTTCTCTCATTCTCAGCATCATTGTTCAGACGCAAGTTTTTCATTCTCGTTTAAAGACCATTGACTCTCAACTAGAGAAAAGTATTCGTGGTTTTTTTGGGCAGGTTGCTGGTAGTGCAATCAGAACCTATCTTTCAAATCCAAGCACCCTAAGAGATTCCATCAAAAAAGATTTGTCTAAAGCAAAAGAACTCGCAAAACTTTATGCTCCAAACCCTCATTCTCCCACTGCATTTTTAAGAGAGCTCTCTCTCACAATTCCAAAAGACACTGTTGTAGATTTATTACAATACACAGCTGGTTCATCACCCACTGCAAACTATTCTCCCACAGAAAACGACAGTGCGGAACTAAGTTTTCTGGTCTCCAATCCTCAAAATATTGAAAGACTCAGTAATGTAATGAGCATAAAAATGACTGGAGGAACAAAACCTAAAACGGAAGAAATTTCTTCATCTGATGGCGCATCTAAAAAATGGAAAATAACTTTTACTGGTAAACCAATCGAGGCTGCATATGGAAAATGATTCTAAAATAAAACAAAGATGGCGAAAATTATTAGACCAAATCAGCGAACAGGCATGGGTTCAACAACTCAAACTAAAATGGGAAGAATTAGACCACCAGAGTCAAACTTATGTGAAAATTGCTAGCATTAGCATTCTATGTCTATTTCTCGGCATCTACACCATAAAATCACTCTGGAATGTTCACACATTAAAAAAAGAACTCGCTGAAAAAACTGATCTTTTAAACCTCATACAATCAGCCAGTGAAGAAAGAAAGCGACTCGAGGAAATCATTCCAGGAAACGGAACCAGAGAAAATGAACCTACGACTTCTTGGGCTAGTTACTTCGAATCAGTCGCCACAAAATCAGGAATAGAAAAAACAAACCTGACTATTGATGCAGAAAAACAAGGTGCTAGTACTGAAGTCTCAAAAGAGGCATTGATCGATCTTAATTTGAAACATGTCAATATTAAGCAAGTCATGCAATATACTTTTCAGATTGAAACAGGAGGCCGTCCTGTCAAACTGAGGAGTCTTAAAATCATCACGAATCCAGATTTTACAGGTTATATGGACTCTGTACTATCAGTTTCAGCATTTACTCTAAAACAAAAAGAGGGTTCTTAATTATGGGAGAAACAGAAGGTTCAGAAATTACATCTCCGACTCTAAAATTCAAAAGACTGTCCTTGAGTCAGAAATCAATCCGAATTTTAGGTTGGATGGGTCTTTTTATTTTTACTCTGACATTATTTACTTACTTTAAACTTCCAGAAACCCATCTCAAAAATTTCATTCATGGATCTATATCTTCAGTTTTAAACGCCGAGGGCATTACTTTTACAGCAGCTAAAACCTCTCTTTCATTTGGGTTCGGAGTTAACTACAAGATGAAAGAAATATTTATGAACATACCTAATGTTGATTCAGCAATACAGATTGATTCATTAGAAATATCACCATCTCTTTTGGATTTTATTTTGGGTAAAGTCGGAGGAAATTTCGAAATTAAAAATGGTACAGACAGCATGGAAGGAACCTTTTCTCTAAAGACTTTAGCAAAAGCGAATATCCTTAAAACTAAAATAAAATTTTATGAATTTAATGTGGGAAAGCTCGGATTAATACCGTATTTTACGGGTCTTAAGGG
>JAHFAB010000259.1 GCA_023250795.1 Bacteriovoracaceae bacterium | reverse complement strand
AAACTGAGCAGAGCAGATCTATATTTTTTTTCTTCTCTAGTTCTGAAGCACTGAAAACTATTTCAAGAGCGATCAATAGAATTCGATCTAAACTTTCGATAACAACTGTGGAGCTCTGTTGAACAAATTCTAAAAACTCTTTTTTTATTTTTTTTGTATACCCAAGTCTATGAAGAAACCAAAACTGATCCAGAGGAAAAGCAATTGATTCTTTTCTCCATAATTCTAAATATTCTTTTTCTTGTAGCTTCAGTACGCTTTCAGTTTTTATCTGTATTTTTTCGAGCCAGTTGAGTCTCCACTCTAATTCGATCGGAGTGGCCGGTTCTTCATTGAGAGAGCTCTCCAGCTGTCTTAAACTAATAAAGTCTTTTAAAACAAAATCAAGGTCCCCAGAATTATAGGACGTAAGAATGTAAGTATCTCCTAAATCGTTGAGGAGTTTTTTTAATTTTATTTTTTCAATATTTTGAAAACCCAACTTTGGATTAAAAGAAATCAATCTCAGTACTGTTCTAAACCCAAACCTTTTTATAGGTTCAAATCCAGAGACTTTTCCTTGCATAAGAAAACGTGGTATTTCTCTCAACAGAGATGCCGTGTTTCCCAGTACCGTCCTTTGACTCTCTAAGAGTCGAACAAACAAATCGTCCTGACCCTGGACATAAAGGTCTTGGACGATTTTTCTCCAATCACTCTCACTCAATGAGTGGAAAAGAAGACTCCAATTCAATCCAGAGTCAGTTTCGATTTCATTGACTACTAAGCGTGACGCTAAAACTGGGTCAGTGAGATAGATCGCTTGAACTGCCCGTGCAGTGAGATCCGGCCCTAAACCGATTTTGCACTTTTTTAAATCCCCGACTAGAAAATCGAATCCTCTTTGTTTCGACAATATAAACTGTGCAAAACTTCTATAAGAAGAGGGTTTACAAGAAAGCGAATGTAAGGAAGCTAGTTTCTGAAAAACAGCTTCGCTGTAAAACAGATTTTTTTTGCTGGTTTCCAATAACTCCCAAAAATAACTCCAATCAAATCGTGTGTTCTGATTTTTTCTCAGTCGCTCTATGCATTCAAACTGTTCGGCTTCAGATCGTGATTGCTCAAACTCTGTAATGACTTGATCCACGCTTCTTTGATCTTGATCCAGTGGCTCATGAATCGTGACACTGAGCTTCCCCCCTCCATTTCCACAGGCTGTGAGACAGAGTATAATCGGAAGAAGAGCAAGCTTAGGTTTTGATAAAATCAGCATAGTTGTTTTCCCAACTAAGCAAGTCCTATGCCAAAACTCTGGTATGACGGTTTGAGCTCATTTCTAATGATTTTGCCAGCCTTGGAGTGCTAAAATTGTAGGTTTTTTAAAAACCAGTGTAGGGCACTCCCTACACATTCCTCAGTGCAGCAGAGCTATTTGGTTGACAAATTCTGTTAAAAAAAAGTATTAAAACTTTAATGATCTGGTGGCCATAGCTCAGTTGGTAGAGCATCGGATTGTGATTCCGAGTGTCGCGGGTTCGATCCCCGTTGGTCACCCATCTTGTCAAGGTGGTCGAACCATTTATCTTAACTCGCCTTCGCCAGAGCACTGAAAACTCTTGAGATATTTTCCAAAGTCGGATTACCCGCCGGAGTGAGTATCCGAAAAAGGGTGCGTTCTGGAATTCCAGCTTTCTTCGCAAATACGGCTTTATTTATGACTTCCAGATGAGCGGAAAGTATTTCTTTAAACCCATCAGAATCCCCAGACAATAAACAGTCCATCAGCGCCGTTGCGACAGCACGTCGGCTAGAAAGGTATTCATCAGCTTTAAATCGCTGAAGGCCTTTGCGGGTCTTTAGCTCAACCGGCTCGATAACGTTCAAGGATTTCTCTCGCTTTTTGGATATCACGATTCTGGCCATTTTTACCTCCGCCCAAAAGGGCTATAAATAAATTTCCGTCCTGGTCATGAGCAATAATAAAATAAACACGAAGGCCCGAGTTCCATTTCAGCTCACTTAGACCGTGTCCAAGATTCTTAAATACGCCCAAGTGCCCGGCAGATTCAATCTTTAGTAGCCTAGCGGCCACCCGAATTCGTGTTGTGTTGTCAGAAGAGTTAAACCATTCAGCAAACTCAGGGGTTCGGTCAACCTGCATTCCTTGAATACTGCCATATATGGCAGTATTTGTCAATAGCATTTAAATCTCTCATTTGAATCGCTTTTAGATTTTGCAAATGCAATGTTGCTACCATAAAGCGATGGCCGAAAAAGAAAGGCCAGTTCGATTAAAAAGACTTTCTATTTCTTCCACTTAGCTGCATATTCTCTGACTACAACCATGGGTTCGAGTTCTATTCAGGCATGGGCCGCCAAATACGCCGAGGCAGAACCCACGAAGGAGGGTCAATGGTTAAAAATATCCTGATAGCCATCTTAGTTTTACAGTCCAATCTAACTTTTGCCGCTGATTTCCCACGCGTAGATGTGGACCTAAAAATATACGACGATACGGTTGAGGCAAAGAATGTCGACTTCGATAAGAATCCCGCCAACTCTCAAGATAAGAGTTGGGTCAAGCTGAAGCTTTCTCATAGGGTCGATGTCGATCAGTACATGCGAAACTATGCAAGTACACCCTTTCAACATAGTTATAGCTCTGAAGAGACAAAGTATTTTCAACAACAGTTCGGTATACGATGGGTACTGATCGATTCAGCAAATACAAAAGATCTGAAGGACTTACTCCAGATTTATTCCTGGTTTAACGTTAGTGCTTTTGGTGCTCAAGCCGATCGAGACGCTTGGCTTCTGGTTCAACATGCCGATCTCGATTTGCCTTTTCAGAGGCAAGTATTGACAGTCTTAGAAACGCTTTATCCATCTGGCGAAACCAGCCCATCAAACTATGCCTATCTTTCTGACCGCGTTGCCTCCTCATTCAACGATCCATCGCAAAGGAAACCACAACGTTATGGAACGCAGGGTTCGTGTACTGGACCTGGAACTTGGGAGCCGCTTCCTGTTGAAGATCCTACCAATCTGGATGTTCGCCGGAAGTCTGTTGGGTTAGAGCCGGAAGTTGACTACATCAAACGATTTAAGGATATTTGTCATTAGGATGTTACAGTTAGACCTCAGACCTCTCGAATCAAAAAATATTGTGCGCCCTGCAGTCCCCAATGACATGGACATCTATTTATATGATGGGCTTCGATGTGTGGAGCGATGGAAAACACAGAGACCAATATCTAGAGCAATGCCGCTCTTCCACTAAATATAAACGTGGAAAATGGTATGTACTCAATACAAAAGATAACGAAATAGAATCCTCCCTTATCACCTATCAACTCGCATCCGGAACATTTGGAATTGGCTCAATTGCCACGCCGCCGGAGTTTCGTCACCAAGGTTTTGCAACACAACTCGTTCAAGAAATCTTGAGTATCTTGACCATAGAAGGCGCAAAGGTAGTTTACCTTTTCTCTGACATCAAACCCGAGTTCTATGAAAGGCATGGATTTATACGCTTACCTGAACGGTTCCAAAACCATAAAGACTCTCTGTGTATGGCTTGGGGAACTCCAATCGAAGAGCTAACACAACAACCAAGCTTTGCGCCGCCGGCCTACTTTTAGTTCCTCCGGTCTCACCAAAAGGTGGGCTTGGGGGGCGGGAGGGGGTCAGCCCAGCTCCAACGCAATCGGAACTTCAAGATTTTTACACTCGCTGCATCTATCGAGTTTTCTCTTTCCACAATGCCCATCAAACATACAGTACGCCTGTGCACGTATTGCCTCTATCTGATTGAAGCCAGAGTTTGACGATCCTTCATCGCAAATTAAATATTGACAGATATAACGAAACCGTTATATCATACCTAAAGAGTGGAAATTGTTATATTAAAGCAGGCCAAAAGAGAGCTGAAAGACGCCACACCCGAAATTTTGCAAGACATATTTGCATTATTTGAGGATTTAGCTGCAG
>JAHFAB010000258.1 GCA_023250795.1 Bacteriovoracaceae bacterium | reverse complement strand
TGGACCGGCTCCAAAATGATCATCTGGGGGGGGTACGATGGAGCATCAAGCTTAAACACGGGAGGGCAGTACGATCCGATCGCCGACTCCTGGACTGCTACCACCACTACAGGGGCTCCCTCGGGGAGACTCAATCACAGCGCGGTTTGGACCGGTTCCAAAATGATCATCTGGGGGGGATACGGTGGTTCTTATTTTAACACAGGAGGGAAGTACGATCCTATTGCTGACACCTGGACCGCTACTACTACCACTGGAGCTCCCATTGGAAGAAGCCAGTACACCACGGTTTGGACTGGTTCCAAAATGGTGATCTGGGGGGGAGAAGATACTTCCAATTCCACTTACGTCAACACGGGTGGTCAATATGACCCTGTGGCTAATTCGTGGACTGCTACCACTACCACCGGAGCTCCCTCGGGGAGAATCACTCACACCGCGGTTTGGACCGGTTCCAAAATGATCATCTGGGGGGGATACAATCCTGGATCTAACTTAAACACTGGAGGGCAGTACGATCCAATCGCTGATACCTGGACTGCTACCACTACCACCGGAGCTCCCACGGAGAGATCTAATCTCACTGCAGTTTGGACCGGTTCCAAAATGATCGTCTGGGGGGGGTACTATGGTGGATCCGGCTTAAACACCGGTGGGATCTACCAGCCTTAACTTGAAACAATGGGCAGAGACATTTGCCAAATTTTAGATCAATACAAATGACAGCCAGCAAAGTGTCCTGGTTTGATTTCTTTCCAAACAGGAGTCGTGCCCTTGCAAATCTCCATAGCCTTCGGACATCTTCCGACAAAGCGACACCCTGGTTTCATATTGATGGGTGAAGGGATTTCGCCGCTTAAGACTTTATGTGATCTCTCTCGTTCATGCCTGGGATCCGGCTCAGGATTAGACGCAATCAAAGACTGAGTATAAGGGTGCAAAGGACGAAAATACACTTCATTGGCTGGACCTAGCTCCACCAATGACCCTAAGTACATCACAGCCATCCGATCCGATACATACCTCACCATCGAAAGATCATGTGCAATAAATAAAAGGGTGAGACCAAACGTCTCTTTCAACTCACTCAGTAGATTAATAATTTGAGCTTGGACTGAAACATCTAGGGCCGAAATAGGCTCATCACAAACAATCAGCTTGGGCTCCAAGGCTAGAGCTCTTGCGATCCCAATCCTTTGTCTTTGACCGCCAGAAAATTCATGAGGGTAACGCGACATATGATCCGCGGGCAAGCCTACCCGCTTGAGCCAAAAAGTAACTCTCTCAGAAACCTGATCCCGTGTCCAAAGTGAATGGATCAATGGCCCCTCTGCTACAATCTCTCTCACGGTCATGCGTGGATTGAGTGCAGAATAGGGGTCTTGGAAAATCATCTGAATTTCACAAGAATATTTCCTAAAATCACCTGACGTATACGAAACAGGCAAGAGCTTACCCTGATAATAAACTTCTCCAGAAGTTTTATCATAGAGTCCCACTAAAGTTCGCCCAAGGGTCGATTTTCCACAGCCAGATTCTCCGACGAGTCCAACGATTTCATTTTCTTTGATAGTCAAATGGATATCGTCGACCGCATGAAGCAAATCCTTATTCCCCACTTGGAAATATTTTTTTAAACTTCTAATCTCTAAAAATTTATTATTTTCCAAATTCATGGACTCACCCACTGGGTACTTTCGAACTGTTGTGTGAGTTTTGATTTTAAAAGTGAAGGAGCTTTAGAATGGTTCAACCAACAGCGGCTCTGATGTGATCCTAGAACTGATAAAAGCTCCGGATCATGGTTTTCGCACACCTTCATTGCATACGGACAGCGGTCATAATAAGCGCAGCCCTTCGGGGGATGAAAGAGATCTGGCGGGGCACCATCGATTGGAACCAGTTTTTTCTTTTTTGCTTCATTGTTTTCTGGCATCGCCGAACGCAAACCCAACGTGTAAGGGTGAGTCGATCGGTAAAAAATATCGTCCACTGTTCCAGATTCCACAATTTTTCCGGCATACATCACAGAAACATCATCTGCCATCTGTGCAACCACTCCTAAATCATGAGTGATCAGAATAATCGACATCTCCATTTTTTTTTGCAGAGATCTCAAAAGCTGCAAAATCTGAGCCTGAATCGTCACGTCCAAAGCAGTGGTCGGTTCATCCGCAATCAAAACTTTGGGATTACAGGCGATAGCCATAGCAATCATCACTCTTTGTCTCATCCCTCCAGAGAACTGAAACGGATAATGATTCACACGTGTCGAAGCTTCAGGGATGTGCACGCTCTCTAAAAGCTCTACCGCTTTTTTCCTGGCTTGCTCCGTACTATATCCCTCATGTACTCGGAGAGTTTCTGTAATTTGTTTTCCAACTTTCATCGTTGGATTGAGAGAAGTCATTGGATCTTGAAAGATCATCCCGATTTCTTTTCCACGAATCTGTCTAATTGTGGAACGGGTAATTTCAGTCCCATTTAACTTCACAGCTCCAGACGTAATTCTACCGGGTGGCATGGGGATCAATCTCATCATAGACTGGACTGAAACCGATTTTCCACACCCTGACTCTCCAACAATTGCTAGAGTTTTTCCCTTCTCAACCTGAAAGCTCACCCCTCGAACCGCTTTTACAATGCCTCCGTAGGTATCAAACTCTACTTCTAAGTCTTTGACTTCTAAAAGGCTCATTGCACAGACCTCAACTTTGGATCCAGTGCATCTCTCAAACCATCTCCTAATAAATTAAACGCTAAAACTGCAATACTAATAATCAGGGCAGGAAAAATAAACTCATGCGGATGAGTCAAAAATGTTTGGATGCCATCATTACACATACTTCCCCAAGAGGGAGTGGGTGGCACTACCCCCATGCCGATAAAAGATAAAAAAGCCTCTGTGAAAATCGCACTCGGTATTGCAAAGGTCAGAGAAACTAAAATCACTCCCAAAGTATTGGGCAAAAGATGTCTGAATAAAATATAGAAAGACCTAGCCCCCAAAAGACGAGAAGCTTGCACGAACTCAGATTCTCTCAGTTGTAAAACTTGCCCTCGAGTGAGACGAGCAGGTCCAGTCCAAGATAGACTGACCATCGCTATGAGCATCGCAGTAATCCCACTTTCTCCAGCTCCAGCACCCAAAACAATTTTAAATAAAATGACAAAAAGCAAAAATGGAAGGGCTAAAAAGAAATCTGTGATTCTCATGAGCCAATGATCTACTTTTCCCCCCAAGTAACCAGAAATACCCCCCAGAGCCACCCCAAAAAGAGTTGCAAAAAGAGGCGCAAAAAAGCCAATAAAGAGCGAAATCCTGGCCCCAGCCATCAGCCGAGCCAATAAATCTCTGCCTAAGTAGTCAGTTCCAAGAGGATAACTGGGTAGTTTTAAAATCATTCCGGGCTTGGCATCTGGTACGATTTGTAAAGCATCTTCGAGACTCATTGCCGAAGGCAAAGTGATTTTCAGAGTAGATTTGTTTGGGGATTCTTCCCCGTTTAATGGCACCAGAGTGTAGTAATATGTTTTATTTTCTAAGCCAAACTGATCTTCATAACTGACGTGATTTCCACCTTCGACTTCAGTGACTGGCACACCCAAACTTGCTGAACCATTGGGCGCTCTCTCACCCCGATAGATCCTATAACCAGAAGCTCCCTGTACTGCATCCCATTTGAGACGGACCCCCTGAGTAGATGGAATCCCTACTGTCTGAAACTCTTTTGGCGCAAGCAATTCTGAACTCTGGGCCTGCGGAGATTCTGGAACATTTTTTAAAACTAAAGGCTCCCAGACATCCTCTGGGGACAAAACAACGGCTGTTTTACTAAAACTGGGTCTTTCAGAAATTCTTCCTAAATCCTGTTTAGAGGGATCATTTTTCCAAATCCAAGGTCCAATCAAAGTAAACAACAAGAGTAAAACAATAATCACAAGCGAAGTAAAAGCCTGGCTGTTTTTTTTCAACCGAAT
>JAHFAB010000257.1 GCA_023250795.1 Bacteriovoracaceae bacterium | reverse complement strand
AAATCTTCATTATTGAGACTGATCGCCACGGAAGAAGTGAGTTCGTCTGGCTCTGTTTCTCTGTTTGGATATAATGTTGTGTCTGCAACTCCTTCGACTCTTTGTGCAATTCGAAGGTCGATTGGATACATCCCTCAGAATATCAGACTGATTTCAGATTTCACAGTCTATGACAATGTAATGCTTTCGATTTCTTTGGCGCGACATGCTGTGATTCGTGCTGAAGCCGAAAATCGAGTGATGGAATTACTCGAGCGGTTGGGATTGGCTCCGAAAAGATACCACCTGGCAAGAACGCTCTCAGGAGGAGAAGCACAAAGAGTGGCTGTCGCAAGAGCACTAGTACGTCTTCCTGAAATCATTATTGCCGATGAGCCGACGGGAGCGCAGGATAAGGACTTTGTGTGGACTGTGCTGGACTTGTTTCATAAGGCAGATCAAACAGGGGCAACTTTGATTGTCGCTACTCATGATCGAGAAATAGTCAGACGTGTTAGGAGAAAATCCATTGTTCTTAAAAGTGGGAAAACAGCTGCGGAGGAGGGACTATGTTTTTATTAAAACTCTCTCTTAGGCCTTGGAGGCTTTCTCCTTTTAGCCAAATTTTTTCTTGTTTTTCGCTGGGTTTATTGCTTTTTTTATTGGGATTATTGTATTGTCTGGAGTCTGGACTTAAGCCAGTTCTGTATCGTCTTAGGACTGAGCAAGTTGTGACTGCTTATCTCAATTCTACTGAAAACCCGGAAAATATTATTGACTCAATTCGTCTCGCAGTAGGCGCTCAATCTATAAAATTAATTAAACAAGAAGAGTTTTTAGACGAGATCAAAGTTAATTATCCTGAGCTTGGGAAGGAACTGGATCAACTCGGAGGAGAGAAAAGCAAAATTATTCCTCGTTATATTTCTGTCGAAGGGAAACTTCCAAAGGATGCAGTGGAAAAAATCCAAGCCATTTCTGGAGTCGAATCCGCTGAGACATCATTACCCAGATCTCGTTCTATAGTTGGAGCATTTTCTGCTCTCAGAAAAACCGCTAAAATCTTTATGGGTGTGATTTTTTTGGTTTTATTGATGGGTTTGATACATTTGTCGAGGATGAATGCCTTTTCTCAACAAGAAACTTTGGCCTTACTCAAACTTTGGGGAGCTGGTTTTTTCCAACTTCGTCTGACTGGAATACTGACAGGAATTTGGATAGGACTTGGAAGTGGAGTGGTTGCTTTTTTTACATGGACTTATTGTGCAAGTGGAATATTTGAGAAAATAAAATCATTTTCTCCTCAATTAGAAGAGATAGAATCCATTGATTTTCGCGTGGGAGTAACCCTATTTGTAATGAGTTTAGGCTTGGGCTTGCTGACTGGTGTTTTTAGTCGAGTGCCTTCTAGTGTAAAGGGATCTTAAAAATGCGATTTTTTTTGTTTGTATTTTTATTTTCAACTTCCGCTTTCGCTTATCCGTTGGATCGAATTCAAACATTGATCAAACTCCATCAAGAAGAGAGAAAGCTTGGTGGGAAAAAAATGGTGAGATTAGAAGCCACTATACGTGAGTTGGAAATTAGGAAAAAAGAAATTGAACAAAGAGTTCAGGAACATCAGACAGGAATCAGAAAGTCATTGAAAGAAATTCACCAGTCGATGAATTTGGCTGCGAATGTTGAAAAAGAAAAAATAGAAACTCCGAAAAGATGGATGCTATCGAAGTGGGTGAGCTTAAGTATTCGAGAAGTAGAAGATTATAAAATAGATTTGGCAGATGCGAATGATCTAGAGGAGAAAATTCAAGAAGAGAAAAAACAATTGGCTTTATTGTTTCAGGACTTTAAAGAACAAGAAAGTGTTTTAGAATTGAATCGACGACTCCAAATAGAAAAGCTCATGTCAGAGTTTAATGTGAGAAAAGAATTGGGTAGAGTTGTGAAAACGGATAACACAGGAGGGTTTGAGAAGTTGAAAGGGAAACTAACACTTCCCTTGAAAGGCAGGATCATTTCTTCTTTCGGACAGCTTTATGACCCTAGCTCCAATTTGTATATTTTCAAAAAAGGGATCGAAATTGCGCCTGTTCAAAAGAAGGAAAATGTTCGTTCTGTGTCACAAGGTAAAGTGGTTTTTTCCGGGGAACTTCCTCAATACGGTTTGGTCTCTGTGATTGACCATGGGGGTCACTATTATTCGCTTTTTGGTCATCTAGGCGAAATTTATAAGAAAAAGGGAGATCCTGTCGAAAATGGAGAGACTATTGGGGTATCAGATAACTCAGGTACTCCGGTTTATTTTGAGATCAGAGCGAGAAACGTTGCAGTGAACCCATTGCAGTGGTTCGTTAATTAGTTTATTTTAAGAGAATATGATTAAAATCTCAAAAAAAGCTTCATGGATAGGTTTAGTTCTGTGTCTTTCTTGGTTAGGGATTGTTTCGGGACAAAATATCGCCAGGCACTTTACTCGGGTAGATGCTGCGGAAAAAGCGGCAGTAACGAGTACTTCTCAGCAAGATCGATATCAAAATTTGGAACTTTTTCAGAAAGTTCTTCATTTCGTTGAAACAAACTATGTAGATGAAGTGAAGAACAAGGACCTTGTTCAAGGCGCAATTAAGGGGATGTTGGAAACCCTGGACCCACACTCGAATTTTTTACCCCCAGATGTTTTTAAGGATATGAAAATTGACACAAGCGGAAAGTTCGGGGGTCTTGGGATTGAGATTAGTATGAAAGATGGTGTTCTCACCATTATGGCACCGATCGAAGATACCCCGGCCTGGAAAGCTGGGCTTAAACCCAATGACCGCATTGTAAAAATTAATAACGAGAGTACCAAGGGCATGACGCTTGTAGAAGCAGTCTCCAAAATGAGGGGAAAAAAGGGTACGGATGTCACTTTGGCGATCTATCGGGATGGATTTGAACAAATCAAAGATGTGAATATCACTCGAGATATCATCAAAATTCAATCGGTTAAATTCGAAGAGCTAGAACCCAAGTACGGTTATGTTCGGCTGACAAGTTTTAATGAAAGCGCCTCGGCAGATATCAAAAAGGCGCTCGAAAAATTGGAAAAGAAAGAAAAATTGCGAGGTCTGGTTTTTGATATGAGGACAAATCCAGGTGGGCTTCTGGATCAAGCGGTCGAAGTTTCCTCTCTCTTTATAGATGAGGGTGTAGTTGTTTCTACGATTGGAAGAAATAGAGATCAGAAAGAAGTAAAATACGCAAAAAAAGGAATGGCTAGAAAAGATTTTCCAATTGCAGTTTTGGTCAATTCTAGCTCTGCGTCTGCCGCCGAAATTGTAGCTGGAGCATTAAAGGATCACCATCGAGCTATTATTTTAGGTCAACCCACTTTTGGAAAGGGCTCAGTTCAAACGGTGATTGAACTTGGACAAGACATGGGACTCAAACTGACAATCGCTCGATATTATACTCCCAGCGGTATCAGCATTCAGGAAAAAGGAGTTCAACCTGATATCATTCTTGATGATTTTGATCCTAAACTTTTAGCTGACGCAAAGCGTAAAAGCGATTATTTGAGAGAACGTGATCTCAAGGGTCATATGGTCAATACAGATGATCCTGGGGCAAAGGAGTTTAAGAAAGAAGAGTTAGAAAATCTTGCTAAGAAGAAAAAAGACAAAAATGATAAATCGACTGACAAGTCTAAAGACGAGGATGATATGAGTCCCATTAAGTTTGTGGCTAAAGAGGATTATCAGGTAAAAGAAGCGCTGAATTATTTGAAGTCTTTTGAAGTTTTCAAGAAAATTTCTGCAAAAGAAAGTGGTGTTGGAGAGACAGTTTCTTCTCTGAATCCATCAGGAAAATTGACAGCACCCGATAAAGTGCCTGATAAAGTAAATGATAAAGTGAACGAATAGTTATATTAGTATGAATCTTTCGGATTTACCCCTCTTTGCTCAAGAAGGCAGGCAGAATAAGCATCGGTCAGTCTCAGAATTGACTACACAGATTCGTAGTGTTGTG
>JAHFAB010000256.1 GCA_023250795.1 Bacteriovoracaceae bacterium | reverse complement strand
CACCCACTATTTGCGTAAGTTCAGTTCCCATAAATAGGTTCTAGCATCACATAAGCGTATTTCAGTGGAATCTATCACATTGAGCCTTGGCTCCAGACAAACTTGGACAGTGGGCCTTTTCATGAACCAATATCCTTTTCCACCAATCTTAACCTTAGTTAAAAAATGATGCTACTTATTTTAACTAAGGTTAAGATTAGATCCATGCTGAAAAATGGACTCGCTTTGGACCACTTTTATACTGGTTTTACACATGAAGAGATGAATGACTTGAAAAACTTAATTCGCTTCTCTAAACGGTGTGATCATAGAAAAATTAAATCAGGCAAAGACTCATGGGAGGGGGTTTATCTCTCATCTAATACAGGGTCGTACTTCGAAATGATCCTGGGAACAGAAAAATACGGAATGGGAATTGCAGTTTCATCTCGATATCTTCAATACTTTGATGGATCCAAAGTACCTTCTGATTTTCCAAAATTGAAATGGAGAAAAAATATTCGTTACTGGCGTAAAACAAAAAAGAAATGGTTTACGGCGATAAGTCTACTAAAAACTCCACTAGAAAAGAATATAAGTAATATTTTTTCAACCTGGATTATGCAATATCACCCTCTGCACGAAAAAAAACACGCGAAAACTATCCCACAGAGTAATGTGGAAAGATTTCATCGACTAGTGGTTCAAGCTGGTCAGGAACTTATGCCCATGATTCGCTATCACACGCAGTGGCTCCCCGGTCGTCATAAATTTCGTAAAAATAAAATCGAGCTTTGCATCCCAAGTAAAGATGGGGGGCCCTTTAGAATAGCAATACGATTTCTAAAAGGAAAAATGCAACCTCGTTTTGTTTCTTTAGAAATGAGTTTATGTCCTGATGTAAGATCTAAAACCATCAAAATGAGATCTTTTAGGTTAGTGAAAAAAGAAAACGGTAGACTGGTACTACAGCGATGTTAGAAAGAGCTTTAGAAAAATCACTCTCTTACCTCTCTTCACAAGCATCAGAGTTTGATCTGATGCAAGCAGTCAGCTTTGATAGCTTCATTTGTTTGTCACTCACTAAAAAATGGAAAGAGATTCAACCAAAGACATCAATTGTGTAGATCCAAATACACCCCTGAAAATCGCCCCTTTACAAATCCTCCACTCACCCTTAAGCTTTTTATTCAATAAAGGAGACCCCCTATGCGCTGGAAAGTCATCACACTGTTTTTATTAGCACTCATAAACTTGAGCTGCCTCAATGTTTTTAGTCCCATTGATAGCCCCAGCGGAGACGCGCAGTTTCTCTCGCTTGCCAGAGCTTGTTTTGACCAGGGGGATGTTGACTGCGCTAATAAATATTACGGTAAAATCAGTGGAACTACAGAAGCAGAAACTGCTGCTGCCGAAGAAGCGTTTACGATCCTAGACAAAAATGGCGCCACTATGGGAGCTCTCATGCAATCTCTAGGTTCAGGAAAAGGCGCGGAAGCGCTGAATAAACTCACAGAACTTCTCAAACCCGGTGCAGGGGAAGCAAAACGACTGTCAATTTTTGATGCGTACAAAAAGGTGGATGCAATCACGGTCAATAAAGAACTCAAAGGACTGGTGCGTTTTATGAGTGCATTTTCTATGGCGGCAGAGATTTTAGCAGAATATACAAATGATGATGGGATTCTTAGAAAAACTGATCTTGCAAAAGATCCAACAGTTTGTAAAAGCACTGACGCAGCAGTTTGCTTCGGAGCAGCAGCCTGTGCGCCTCCCTCAGGAAATAAAATACCCTATGTTGCTGGAGATATTACAATAACAAGTGCGAGTACTGCAGATCTTTCAGGAGCTGCCAGTTTAAAAATGTTCAATGGTACAATGGGAGCAATCAATACAGCACTTGGTGCAACCGAATTAGGGGCCAGTGGAAAGTTTCAGACAGGCACTGGAGGTTTTGTAAGTGCGCTTAATACTGCTTATGCACAGAGTAAAGAATGCTATAGAGCAGCGCTCATTGAAAAAGGATTGGGGATCTAATATGTTTAAACACGCACTTTATGTTGCATTGGCTTTTTGCCTTGCTGCTCTTTTTCTATTCAAATACAGCTTTGCTCTAGACAACATCGTCCGCCCTTATCAGAGTGTACGATCTTCTGGAATGGGGGGAGTCAGACTGACGACCGGAATGTACGACGAAAATTTCTTCGCTAATCCCGGCCGTGTCACTGAAAATCCAAATTGGAAAATACAGGCCTTTGACCTCAACTTAGAGAGCACCTTTGCTACAGTCAAAAATATTTCTTCTCTTCTCAATGGAGGAGATCAAATTCTAAATAATTTGGGTTCAACCGCCGGAAAAAACAACCATCTACGCATCCAAACCACCTTTCCAGGCGTATACATTCCCAAAGAAAAAATGAGCTATGCAATCGCACTGGTCTCTAGCACCCAGACGGATGTGGATCTCAGAAAAAGTTTTAATATAGAACCCCTGGCCATTACAGACATAGGACCAGCCTTCACGGTGGGACGAAAATTTTTGGAGGCAGACGAACTTTCTGTGGGTTTGACCGCTCACGTCACCTATCGTCTTGCTTCGAAATCTAATTTTACTTTTATTGACCTCATCAAAGGCTTGTCTCTCAGCCCACTGAAAAGTGGGGGGGAAGGTGCTCATTTAGAGTTTGATTTAGGAAGTACTTATAAACTCCCCTGGCATCCTCTCGACTGGGATTACAGTGTGGCCTTGGCGTTTAATAATTTGCTAGGAGGAAAATATAAAAATCTTCCAATCAGCATTTTCAAACTTGGCCCTCCCGCCCCGCAGCCCAGAACCATGGGTCTGGGTGTTGCTGCTCGCAAATCAGAAGTTTGGAAATTTGGGGAAACGGTGCTCGCATTTGAGCTCACTGACATTGGTAACAATCCCAATGGAAGTATTTTCAGATGGATGCATTTGGGTGGTGAAACCAACTACGGTATTTTATCTCCGAGGCTAGGGATAAACCAGGGCTACCTCTGTTTAGGCTTTGGGTTGAATCTAAAGTTTTTCGAACTCGACCTCTCTACTTACGGCGAAGAAATGAGTTTAAACGCAGGCGGTCTAGAAGATAGAAGATTTGCGTTGAGAATGTCGTTTCAAATCTAAGCTGCGACTTTTTCATCATGCGGAGCCGCATAGGCGGGGACTCCGTATAAATATTCTTTAGATAGAATTTCGCAGTATTCTCTGACCTTTCTTTCTTCGTCTGCGTCGGCAAAAGTAAAAACAATCCCCATTCGATATGAAAATGGATTATTTGAAATTACGTGACTGTTCGCATCATGTTCTTGGCACCAAGCGATTCTACCTTTTACAAAAAACCTCTTCGGTTTTTCGAGAGTAATCGAAATTTCTTGTCCAACCATAAAAGGAGAAGAAGAAAATATCCCAAGTCCCTTGGAACCTAAATCGTTCAAAATTACACGAATGGCTGCTCCTTTGCTTCCATCCCCCAGATGATTTCCCAATATGCGAATCTCTCCATCGACCAATTTGAGATGGATTGCCTTTCTCTGTCTCTCTCTCGCTCTTTTTTTTGCACTTGCAAGTGCACGAACTCGATGACTAGGTGCTTGCCACATGGTTAGGATTATGAGGTAGTTTACAAATAGAAGCAATGCGTTATTTCGGACACAGGTCAGTTAAACAACATCACAAACTCATCCCAATGATTTCTAAGCTTAGCTTTGAGCCGTAAAATGGCCTGGGTGTGAAGTTGGCTCACTCGAGACTCTGTTACATCTAAAACCCGGCCAATTTCTTTTAGATTGAGATCTTCATAATAGTAGAGCGAGAGCACGAGTCTCTGCTTTTCTGGCAAATCATGAATAGCCTCAGAAATCATTTTCTTAATCCAGGCTACACTGACTTCGTTGAAAGGAGTCGGAGCGCGCGAATTGCTCTCGTTCAACCCATGTAATGAGCGTTTATCCGCTTTAGAAAAACTGGATAAATCATCATAAGAAAGC
>JAHFAB010000255.1 GCA_023250795.1 Bacteriovoracaceae bacterium | reverse complement strand
CGGCAAGATCACTATCTAGCATGACTCGCTGTCCTCGAATGAAATAAATTCGCTGACTAATGATTTCTGGAGAAAGCCTGTTATTTGTTTTAAAAGATGATTTTTTCATAAGTGCTACTAATACAAGAGCTGTGCCAATAATAATGTGCGAGATCTAATAAAGGGAGGTCTAAAGTTCGGACTGTGAGTCTGGATTTCAGACCTATCCTGCAAAAAAACGGAATTATTTTATCCAAATTCAGGTTAGACTCATCTGATGGCAATGGCCTTTAAAAAAACTTGGTTTAAACACGGATTTTGGAACACTTTGGAGCATGCTCTCACACGTGTTGCAGATGCGCTCGCAACGATCGTCTTGATTCGAGTGTTATCTCCAGAGCTTTTTTCAAAGCTTACTTTGGCTCAAGCTTTTGTTGCTCCGTGCCTCTTTTTATTTATTTCCCCAGAAACAGTAATCTATCGAGATTATCTGAAGTGGGAAAAGGAAGGCGCGGAGCGCTTTCTTATCCGATTGAGAGCTTTGCGTTATTTTGCGTGGGGAAAAGGGGTGATGGCAATTTTCATTTCAGCTATCATAGCACTTTTATTTCCTCACAGTGCTGTTGGGATGAGTTCTGAATTTCGTTTTTACACTTTCATATGGGCATTTTTTTTAGCAATAGCACCTCAAATGGCAGGAGCAGATAGAGAGTTTCTACGTCTTTCGCTGCAATTAAGAGCTTTGAACTGGGTTAGTTTTTTTCAAAAAATGACCCTATTATTGGGAACATTAGGTGTTACTCTTTGGTTTCCAGGGAGGATTGATTTATTAGCGTTTGTCACAGTGTTAGCTGCCATCTTTTCTTGTCTATTAGCTGCTGGATTTGTTGAAAACTACTCTGATCACTTAAAGTCAGTACAGACTTCGTATCGTTTTGACGGTTCCAAATTTGATTTGTCTATTCTTACTCTAAAAGATGCGGTTCAGAATTTTTCCATTTGGGTTCATCTCTCAGGTGTCGTTCAGAACTGGATTACGACGATGGATCTCTATTTTTTGGGATTTTTTAGATTCCCAGCAAGAGAAGTGGGACTTTATTCTATAGCTCTCAAACTTGCAGGGTTTTCAATGGCATTGCCCATGGCGGTTTCGAATTTGTTTTCTGTGTGGGTCGGGAGAAAAAAAGAACTTCTTGATTTAAAATTAATAAAAAAATATTCTTTTTGGCTTTTTTCAATCACCCTCGCACAGGGGGTTTTACTGATTTTATTATTCCCATGGTTTATTGAGATCTTTTCGCATGGACGTTGGAGCACTCAAGAAAAAGACAAAATTTTCACCTGGTTCTGTTGGATCTTAGCGGGTGGGGTGATCCTGTCTTCTACTTATTTTGTGGGTGCATGGTGGACATTGCGCGGAAATGTTAAAAGCTTTTTTTATAAGGTGAATTTGACTTGGGGGTTGTTATCTTTAGGGATTTATGCAGGAGCGGCCTTTTTTGGTGGGATAAACGTTGTAGCGCAGGCTAATTTGCTTGTTTCTGCGGTTTGTTTGTTTTTGGTTTATAAATCGTGTAAAACCTAACCTACACTTATGGCCCCACGTACATTAGGAAAATCTTACGAACCCGGAACATTTGAAAACGAAACCTATCGCCTATGGGAAGAAAGTGGGTATTTCGGAGCTCAAGACCAAAACCTGCCCGGGCAAAACGCTTTTTGCATCATGATCCCCCCTCCTAACGTGACAGGGGTTTTGCACATGGGGCATGCCCTCTCCTACATGATCGAAGACAGTTTGGTCCGGTGGAGGCGCATGAAGGGCGATAATACCCTCTGGCTTCCTGGGACGGATCACGCAGGCATCGCGACTCAAGCGCAGGTTGAGAAGGCCATTGCGAAAGAAGGTAAGGGCCCAACAGGAAAACCGCTCACGCGACACGATTTGGGGCGAGAGGCTTTTTTAACCAGAACTTGGAAGTGGAAAGAAGACCACGGTCGAAATATTACCCAACAGCTCAAGAGACTCGGAGCTTCACTCGATTGGAAGCGCGAGCGCTTCACAATGGATGAGGGGCTTTCAAAAGCCGTGAGAGAAGTCTTTGTCAAACTTTATGAAGAGGGGCTGATTTACAGGGGTGAGAGGATCATCAATTGGTGCCCCAGGTGTCAGACCGCGCTTTCGGATCTCGAAGTCATACCCACCGATCGAAAAGGGTTTTTCTGGCATCTCCTCTATAAAGTGGCGGATGACTCAGGTCAACCAGTGGAGGGGCAATCGCTCGTGGTCGCTACGACTCGGCCTGAAACTTTGCTGGGAGATACTGCAGTTGCGGTGCATCCAAAAGACGAACGCTATCAGCATCTCCATGGAAAATCTGTGATTCTGCCCCTTTTAGGGCGCAAAATCCCGATTATTACTGACGAGTATGTAGATTTAGAGTTTGGAAGTGGAGCCCTCAAGATTACCCCAGCGCATGACTTTAACGATTATGAAATTGGAAAGCGCCATGCTTTGCCCTTGGTCTCTGTGATGGGAAAAGACGGAAGAATGACTGCTGCTGGCGGGCCGTATGCGGGACTTAAGTTTTCTGAAGCTAGAGAAAAAGTGATCCAGGATCTAAAAATTGCTGGGCTTTTGGTAAAAACAGAAGACCATCAAAACAAAATCGGTCTCTGCCAACGATGTGAAAATACAGCGGAGCCCGTGATTTCTAAACAGTGGTTTGTCAAAGTGGAGTCTTTGGCCAAGCCTGCAATCGAAGCCGTTGAGACTGGTAAAATTCAGTTTTCACCAAAGAACTGGGAAAAAACTTATTTTGAATGGATGAAGAACATCAGAGACTGGTGCATCTCTCGCCAACTTTGGTGGGGGCATCAGATCCCCGCGTGGTATTGCAATCAATGCAGCGAAGCTACAGTTGCTCGTGAAACTCCTTCGAAGTGCGGTCACTGTAGCGCTCCTCCCACATCGCTAAAACAAGACGAAGACGTCCTCGACACTTGGTTTAGTTCAGCCCTTTGGCCCTTTTCTACTTTGGGTTGGCCAGAGAAAACGCAAGCTCTTCAGACTTTTTACCCGACTTCGATTTTGGAAACTGGATTTGACATCATCTTTTTTTGGGTGGCTCGAATGATCATGATGGGACTTCACTTCATGGGTGAGGTTCCTTTTCGAAAAGTTTACCTTCACGCGATGGTTCGGGATGAAAACGGCGAAAAAATGTCAAAATCCAAAGGCAATGTGATTGATCCTATCGCCGTCATGGATCAATACGGATCAGACCCCTTGCGGTTTACTTTGCTTTCCATGGCGGGTCAAGGACGCGACATCAAACTTTCTCTGGATCGGGTGGAGGGCTACCGAGCTTTTTGCAATAAGCTCTGGAACGCGACGAAGTTTTTTCACCTCCAATATGATGCTGCCCAGTCTCAAGAAAATTTCGAAGCTATAACGGATTTTGGAAAAATCACCGAGTGGCTCACTAAAAACCAGTCCGATCTTGTATTAGCCAACCAATGGGTACTTTCCCGATTTGAGAAACTTTGTGGAACAGTGGAAAGTGGTTTGGAAAATTTAGAACTCAATCAGTCTTCACAAGCGCTTTACGAGTTTACTTGGAATGAGTTTTGCGATTGGTATATTGAATTTTCAAAAGTGGGATTCAGATCCCCAGACATGAAAGTCAGGCAGCAAACCTTGTATACTCTCGCCTTTGTTTTAGAAAACCTTTTCAGGCTTTCTCATCCGTTTCTCCCCTTTGTGACCGAGGAACTTTGGCAGTCACTTCCCTGGAGACATGAAGGAAGTAAAACCCTCATGTTAGAGGCTTTCCCAGAGAGAGGGGTGACTTGGAAAAATTTGAATTCTGAAGTTCAGTTTGAGCAGTTGAAATCGATCGTCGAAGCCATTCGAAACTTTAGAGGAGAAAACCAAGTTTCTCCAAAAATAAAATTCTCAGTGTTTTACCAGGCTAAATCTCCTATCGAAGAAAGATTTGTTCAAACTTAT
>JAHFAB010000254.1 GCA_023250795.1 Bacteriovoracaceae bacterium | reverse complement strand
TCTTCTAATGAGAGCTTCTTCTTTTATTTCTTCCTTTAGATAGGTTTCCACATAAGCTTCAAGAAAGTCGATCTTTCCAGCAGTATCAGGTTCAGCAAAAACTCGGGGGAGCGCACCCCAGCATAACCGATGCTCAATTTGTAATGGTAGCTCGGACTGCTGGAGTTCGTGGATAGTAATTGGAAAACAGGAACGCCGAGCGGCACGGCCAGCAAGCAAATTTACACCAGCTCTTTTGAGTTTTCTGGCGCTTGAACCCGTTAATGCGAACCGATAGTGCTCCTCTCCATAAGTTGAAATGATATCGTGCACTTCATTCAAAATAGTTGGGTAACGTTGAATTTCATCGATAACTACCCAGGATCCACTTGTAAGACTTTCAATTTTACGGCGAAAACTGTTTGGGTCTTGGGTGATTGCCAGGAGTTCTTGAGTGCGAAGAAAATTAAACCAGAGTGCGTTGCGAAGCAGACCTCTCAACCAAGTTGTCTTACCCGTTCCTCTCGGTCCAAACAGAAAAAAGCTGCGGCGTGGTGCCGCTAACCCTCTAAAAATATTCATAAATGTACTACCGTGGATTTTACCGTAAAATCAACGGTAGCGCCAGCGAAAAAGAAGCTCGCATTACTTCGCCTGGCGAAGTGGAGAACTAGGCTGCAGTTTTATCCCAATATCCTGCAACTTTACCGGTGTTTGGTTTGCCAATGAACCGCCGAAATCTTTATCATCGTAATCACAAACCTCATGTAAAATTTTAGCTTTTTTCTTCATAAACCGACCTTTCTTTACGTGATGCCTGTCGGAATGCATCACAAAGTGATTGTGCATCTAATAGTTCTTGTCCTCCTTTACTTCGCCAGACGAAGTAAGAAAAATAAAAAATCAAACTTTAGATTTGCGCAGGCCGCTAGCGCGGCGATTCCGCCGATTTTGGGTTTATGCAGCAGCTCTTTTTTTACGGCCACACCCTTCCAGGACCTCAACTTTATGAGAAATTTTGCCGCAATTAACTTCAACCTCAACTTGATAGCGATCAAATTCGAGAGTTTGACAATCTTTTTTCTCTACTACATCATCAAACTCTACTGCTAGAAGTTCTCCACTCTGAGAAAAAAAACCTACACCAATCCCATTCTTTGCTTCTACAGCATCGCCGTATGGCCCGGACTTAAAGTAAATAGAGACTGGACCGGAGCCACCAATAATTCTAAACGAAATCTCTGCTTTTTTCATGGCTTAAACCTCTTCATATGTTTATGTATTGCCCGAACCTTAGAACCAGTTGGATACTTTGGTTGGCGTGATAGGGATTGAACCTACGACCTTCCCCGTGTCAAGGGGATGCTCTCCCGCTGAGCTACACGCCAGCATAAAAGAAATCTATCTTCCGATCTATAGCTTTAATTCGGAGCCCCGTCAATTTAAGTGTTTAATTTATAGTTTTAGAAATAAAGTCATTTCAGATCATCAGAAATAAGGTGATGTGATTCAAAAATCGTAATAATCGTAATTTTCTTTTTAGTTCTATTGATTTCATAAACCATCCGGTAATGATCAATAATCACTTCACGCAGCTGCTCATCTTGGTATTCGGGCACAATCCTCCCTGCGTTTACAAATAAAGTAATTTTATGAGCACGGTTGATCAATTTTTGTACGTAACGTCTAGCATTTTCTGGTGCTTCTCTAGAAATGTAATCACCAATTTGTTCAAGATCAGAAAGGGCACGATCAGAAAAAATTAGTTTCACTTGAGTTTTCCAAAACGCTTATCCATCTGAGATTCTACACTTTTAACACTATGAATACGACCTTCGACTGCGTCTTTTCGGCCCTCACCCACCGCAGCAATAAACTCTTCCCGTTCTCGATAGCGATCGAATTCTTCTGGCATAATAAGAACACCAGCCGGTTTTCCATTTTGTGTAATAATAACCGGGCGCCAGTTTTTGCGAATAGTATTGAGAACTTTTGATGCGTGAGTCTTGAACTCGCTCACAGCCAAAATGTCTTCAGCCACCTGAATAGACCGAGCTTTACTGGTCCTCATAATAAGACCCTCCTATTGATCTTATTATAGACTATTTTATAGACCCTTTAAAGGTATGTCTTGAAATTTATTTTCTCATCTTTTCAATAAGTTAATGAACTTCTCAAAATGGGTGTTCACTTCAGTTGAACTGCCGTTCCCTCTAAAATCTCATGCCCCAGCTGTAAAAATCCAGCCTCATCGGGGCGGTCAAGCAAAAAAGAGAGAGGAGCATCTAACCCACAGGGTCTAATTCCAAAAAAACTCTGAGGGGTTTTGTATCCATTCAAACAAAGTCCATGGAGCATCACACCCCTGGAAATTTTCACTCCTAAAGACGCAAACTTACCCTCACTGCTCCACACCCCGGTTTCGTCTTTGAGTCTGATATGGCAATCCTTTTTATAGCGACTCCCCACTTTTAGAGCAATATCCAGCAAAAACAAGGTGGCCTTTCTCACCCCCATGGGGTCGCCCGTGATTTTCTCAAGCTTCTCAATTACAAAAAGCACCCATTGCCCATATCCATGATAAGTGGCCTTCCCCCCACGATCCGTCTGGTAGATCTGTATGCCCTGCGCTTGGTAGATCTCGGGAGAATAAAACAAATCTTCTGGCACTGCTTTTCTTCCTAAAGTAATAACGGGTGCCACCTCAGAGAGTAAGGCAGTCCCACACTGAGTCTGGTCTAAACTCGCAGCCAATTCTCTCTGTCTGAGATCGAGTTTCTCATAAGTCCAAGCAGACTTTTCACTGTGGCGCCGAGTTTCAAAATTCATAAAACACAAAACCTCAATACAATTGCACCAAATCCCCTGATTGAAAATTTCCCCCGGTGTGTACTTGTGTGATCGCCCCATCAGTTCCAATAAAATCAACGACCTCCACCGTACCTTTGAGCTGCCCCTCTGTTCTCCCTAAAAAAGCTCCCGACGTGGGGTCAAAAATATCATCTCCCTGAGCCAAAACTTTCAGAATATCTCCAGCGACAAGCCCAGAAGCTTTTCCTGCGTTGACATAAACCTTTGTACCCGTCGTTTTTGCAATATGTCCCTGCCAAGTCATTTTCTCAACTGAGCGAATCACATCTGGAACGAGAGACGAAACGGCATTCCTCACCGCTAAACGCGTCAACTCAGAACGAAACTCCCCACTCTCCAAGTCATTGGCTTCCGTCACCGCAATGGCATTGCTCGAAGACTCGCCTGATTTTGCAGTAGTCAAAATCTCTCTCCCCGAAGCCACATCAAAAATTTTAATTTCAATATCTACAGCCGCGAGTGACTGTTTCTGCCTAAAAAGGCCCACGTCATCTCCCTTTTGACGAAACACGATTTTAGGAAGCCTCCCAATCACCAAAACAGAAACTCCCATTCTCCGTCCTTCACGAATGAGTTGAGAAGTTTTTACCTGCGAACCTTGCACGACATCTTGAGTGGTGAGATCCGGGTGCACTTCTTCCGGCAATAACATGCGTTGTGTTGCAAGTAAGTTTCTTCTCAATTCTTCTGCAGCAAAGCTGCCTATATCACTGACTTTTACAGGGGTATCATTCCAAAACCGCAATACCACCACCCTTTTCTTAGGCTGCCCCATCATCTCGATGCGTTTTGTAATCGTGGTTTGCTCGTTACCCCCTTTATTGTAATAGCTGGGTGGCTCATTTTGAAAATAAGTTTGATCCTGCTTATATTCAGGTGAACGTTGGCAGGAAAAACTCAGAAAAGAAAATATGCATATCAATAATTTGAATTTCATTGGATCTCCAAATGTAAAGTCTGATTTTCAATTTCACCTACAGAAAGCCTACCCAGTTCCACTGCCTTACCGGAGAGCTCTTTTTTAAGAGCCTCCAAAAAACCTTTTTGAACACCTAAACTGTTTAACTTAAAAAGAATCAGCCCCCTAGAAATTTTCTTCTCTTCCAAAGTGCAGGGTGTTTTTAAGCCATTCAGTATTTCATTTTGAATC
>JAHFAB010000253.1 GCA_023250795.1 Bacteriovoracaceae bacterium | reverse complement strand
AGACCCGCATGTTCGTCACTATGCTGCAAGGACTCTCGCAAATATAGGGACTGCGGATGGGTTTTCTGAAAAAGCCATCAAATTACTGCTAGAAGCTAGTAAAGAATCAAGTATCTCTAAAGACATAGCATTGGTCTTAAAAAATAATGTCGGTAAATACCCCGCACTCAAATCTTCTGCGGTCGCCTGCATTCTTGCAATCTGCTGTAACACTGGCTTTGATCGAAGTTTACTGCCGGATTCTGCAAGTGCATCATTGCCCTGCGACTTTACTTCCGAATTTGAAACCCCTTTAGTCAATGGATTTTCTCAAGCTAGCCTGATCTTAAACTCTCAGCCCGTTCAATTTAGAATTGAATACACAGACTTTACCACTCCCTCTCTCCTCTCCCTACCCCTCTCGCCGATTGAATTAGAAAAAATACTCAAACTAGAACCCAGTAAACTGAGCGGGAAGGAAAGCTACACTCTCACTAAAACTCAAACTTATAATCTTCTCGAAGCTCTGGGAAAGAAATCTCTCGTCCTTCAATCTTGCAATAAAAGATATACAGGAGAAATCGCACTCGAACTTTTGTCAAATTCGGGCCAAGAAAAACAATCTGACTCACCAGCCGATGCAAAAAATAAGAGTCTAGAAAAAACAAACAGCCCTTCCCCAGAAAAAGCTGGCTCTGATTCACATGGAAGACCCATATAGAACACCGCGCACGCCCCACCCATTACCCACTAAAAAAACCGTGCACTAAAATCCTAAGGCGTTATACTCCCCCCATGCTAAACACACATTCGACATCACGTAGAGTCAAAATAGTTTGCACACTGGGTCCCTCCACCGAAAGCCCTGAAATGATCACTCGTCTGATCCAAGAAGGGATGGACATCGCAAGACTAAATTTTAGCCACGGCAATCACGCTTTTCATCAAACATTGTTTAATAATATCAGGGAGGCATCTCGAAAATTAAAAAAATCGGTTGCCATCATGCAAGACCTGCAAGGCCCTAAGCTTCGTGTGGGAACCCTCCCCCCTGGAGGGTTAGATCTCAAAGCAGGAGATACGATCCTCATGTATCCCGAAGGCTCTTCGCCTAAACAATCGACCACTGGAAAAATTCTGATTCCTATCTCCGCTGAAATTGCTGAAGCCGTCGCTCGTGACACTCAAAAAGGAGCGCGAATTCTTTTTGATGACGGAAAAATAAGCACTCAAGCCACCCATGTAAACGCCCCCGAAATCATCGCAGAAGTCGAAGTGGGTGGGAAACTCACTGATCACAAAGGGATGAACCTCCCCGGCACTCCCCTCTCCATTGCCTGCGTCACTGAAAAAGATCTAGAAGACCTCCAATTTGGACTCTCCCTTGGGGTGGACGCGGTCGCGCTCTCGTTTGTCAGATCCGCAGAAGATATAGACACTTTGCGAAAGAAAATTTCTAAAAATACAAATCAACTCCCACTGCTCATTGCAAAAATTGAACGTGAAGAGGCGATTGAAAACCAAAAATCGATCATAGGCGTCGTCGACGGACTGCTCATCGCGCGTGGAGACATGGCGGTGGAGCTCGGGGCTGAGCGTGTGCCGGCCATTCAAAAAAAATTGATCCATCATTGTAATGAACGGGGCGTTCCGATCATCACTGCAACTCAGATGTTAGAATCCATGATCCACTGCCCCACTCCCACCCGAGCGGAAGCGAGCGACGTGGCCAATGCCGTCTTTGATGGCACGGATGCTGTGATGCTCTCTGGTGAAACTGCCTCGGGAGAATACCCCTTAGAAGCAGTGAAAACCATGGCTCGCGTGATCTTAGAAGCAGAGCGTTCACCAGAACTTTATTCTGGTCCCCGCGATATTCTGCCTAAGCCTGAGTCGATTGTGGAATCGATTGAATTCAGCGCGTCCCGCATCGCCCAACATGTCGGTGCTGTGGCCATTGCGTGCCTCACTCACTCGGGGATGGCTGCCAAAATTCTTTCTAAATTTCGTCCGAACAAACCCATTGTTGCTATCACTGAAAATGAACGCATCTTGAGACAGCTCGCTTTTTTCTGGGGGGTGAGGGGTTCGATCATTCAAAAAATAGTGAAAACTGACGATCTTTTTCCAATTCTTGAAAAAGTCATGACCGAAGATGGATGGGCACAATCTGAAGACTACATCGTGGTGACTGCAGGAGTCCCCACATTGCGACGCGGCACGACAAATATGGTCAAAGTTCACCAAATCTCGGCACACCACTTATAGGAAATATAAATATAACAGGTTAGTTTTTAGGAGTGAGTCAGGATTTCTGGAGTTACAAAAAGTGGGTCCTAGTTACGCTAAAAGAGCGTAGCAGGAAGCTACGCGATGACCTCATGGAGGAGTACCCGCGTAACTAGGACCCACTTTTTTAACTCCTGAAATCCTGACTCACCCCTAAAAACTAACCTGTTACATTTATATTTCGCTTCTTGTTGTTCGCCTGAGTGAAAACTGTTAAACGAATCCACGTCATGGCATTCGAAACTTTAGAAACTCTCACGCCTCTCATGAAACAATACTGGGATCTCAAACAGCAAGCACAAGACGCACTCTTGCTCTTTCGAATGGGAGATTTTTATGAGCTCTTTGGGCAAGACGCGATTGAGGCTTCGCGCATCCTTGAAATCACGCTCACCTCTCGAGACAAGAACAAGGAAAATCCCACGCCCATGGCTGGAGTCCCGCATCATAGTGTGCAGGGGTACATACAGAAATTACTCAAGGCAGGAAAAAAAGTCGCCATTGGTGAACAGCTTGGAGAAGTGAGCGAAAAACTCGGCCCAAAATCCATCGTCAGGCGGGAAATCGTCCGCACATTCACACCCGCTGTACAATTTGATCAAGAGGGCAACGAAGCAGCTTATTTGGGAATTGCCATTCCTCTGGCTGACAGTTCGCCCGGGAAATGGGTTCTGTGTTTTTTAGATCCCTCCACCGGAGAAACTCTCACGAGTGATCCACTCACTCCAACAGAAATACAAAACGAACTATTACTAGAATCTACTTCGCTGAAACATCTCCTCAAACTCGGAGAACTTTTTCCAGAAAATCAGACAACACCTCCTTCAGTCTTAATCGAAAATCTTCCATTCAATTATCTTTCCATGTCTCAAGCGCTTGATATTCTCAGAAAAAATTACGGGATCGACGGTTTCACTTCGTTTATAAATACCGCAGAAGGCATTTTAGGATTGGGAATTCTCATCACGTATGTCGCTCGCTCTCAGAAATTAGATCGAATCACGCATCTCAAACTCCCTGCTCCTCTTCATCAACCCAGGTCATTGATTTTGGGTCCGAGAACTGCGCAGCACTTAGATCTTCTCGAACTTTTTGAACTTATTCGAAAAACAAAATCTTGCTTAGGAACGAGACAGCTCAGACGCTGGCTGATGGAGCCTCTCTGTAGCGTTCCAGAAATCGAAAAGAGACAAGCCGCCGTCAAAGAGTTGAGCCAGAGTGGAGACTGCGTCAGAAGAATTTCACAAGAGCTCAGTGAACTCTATGATCTGGAGAGAATCTGTGCACGAATCAATACGGGTCTTGCTAATCCCAGAGACAGTTTAGCTCTGGGAAAATCTTTAGCCCTCGTTCCAAAAATCTTGGATGCATTGAGACCATCGAAGTCGGAGTTGCTGAATGAAACCCAAGAAAAGCTCACCCTTTTACTGACCGCACTCACACCGATTTCGGAAAAAATTCTTTCTTCTCAATTGGAAGAGCCTCCCATTTCCACTAAAGAAGGTGGGATTTTCAAACGTGGGGTTTCTCCTGAGTTGGACCACCTATTAACTCTCACCGAAGAAGGGCAAGAATTTTTGGTCAAACTTGAGGTGAGAGAACGGGCCGCAACAGGGATCCCCTCACTCAAAGTGAGATACAATCGAGTTTTTGGCTATTATATTGAAATTACGCAAGCCCATCTAAAAAATGTTCCCCCACACTATCAGAGAAAACAAACGACTGTGGGAGGTGAAAGATTTTTCACA
>JAHFAB010000252.1 GCA_023250795.1 Bacteriovoracaceae bacterium | reverse complement strand
AAAAATATTGCTCATAAAATTTATCAACCCGCTACATCATATGAAATACTAAGAGCATTTTCAAATATAGATGTTACAGCAGAAAAAGTTGCAGATTTTTTAAAAGCCAATCCTTATTATCAATTTCATTTTTTAAAAGTGATCGAATCAAAGGGTATGAGAGAGGAGCTGCCCAGTCTAGATGCTGCTGTAGTGCTACTGGGGATGCAGAACTCAAGAAATTTGATTGTTGCTCTACAACTGATGAGATCAGTCAAAGGGACTCACCCAGAAACTGAAAAAGAAGGGAATCTGAAAATCTCTCCCAACGAAGTGATTCCTTTTGCATTAAAAACAGAGGAACTATTAATCAGTAAAAAAATAGAATATGCAGATATGGGTTATGCTGCAGGATTATTTTTTGATGTTTTAGCATTGATCACAAATGAGACATCTCAAGATAAGAATCGGGTTTTGGCATTGATTGATGAGGTCTACTCTCATGGGTTAAGAACAGCACAAATAGGAGCCGAACTTGTTCGTTACATCCCAGATTTTTCTTATAGTAAGTATCTCTTTAGCACTTGCCTGATTCATGACATTGGTAAGATAATTTTAGCATTATTAGACTCAGAATATTTTTCATTTTGTGATATTTTGTCTAAAAAAGAACTAAACAGAGGTATGCGTCATTTTGCAGAAAACCAAAGATTTGGTGTTGATCACGCTTTTTTGGCAGGAGTGAGTTGTTATTATTTCAGAATGTTTAGACCTATTGAAAAAGCGGTTTTATTTCACCATGACCCTTATTTACTAAAAAATGAAAAAAAAGGTCTTTACCTTTTAGCTTCTTTAGTGAGTTTGTCTACAAATATAGCAAGGCATTTTAGGAAACCAGAAAATGCAACTGATGCGATTTTATCACAGTGGAAAGGGCCTGAGCTTCGTGAGTTCAGATTTTTCGATTCAAAAAATTTGGTGGGTATTTGGAAAAAACTAGAGAGTATTGGTAAGTGATTAATTGCGATTTAAGCGGCTTTTTTATACTGAACCGAAACAAACTCATCCGTAATTTCCTCTTCCATTTCTCCCCATTTTGGATGAGCTTTGAGAAAAATCTCTACCAGTTTAGCGTCAAACTGCCGGTTGGAAAACTGCTTTAATTCTTTATAGGCTATTTCATAAGCCAGAGCATTTCGATAGGGGCGATTTGTTGTCATGGCATCAAATGTGTCAGCGATTAAAATAATGCGAGAAATGAGCGGTATTTTTTCACCTTGGGTGCCGTCAGGATATCCTCCTCCGTCAATTCTTTCGTGGTGAGATCGAATGCCGGGTAGAATTAACTTGAAAGGTGAAAAATCTTTGAGCGGTCTTAAAATCTCCTCGCTCTTCACAGGATGTGTTCTCATCACTGCTTCCTCATGAGGAGTGAGTCGACCTGGTTTCAATAAGATACTGTCAGGGATTCCTAGTTTTCCAAGATCATGAAAAAGACTCGCTGTTTCAGTTTCATATTGTTCTTTTTCATTCAACCCCGCTGCTTGTGCAAGCAATCGAGCATTTCGGGCTACACGAAGACAATGACCATAGGTGTAGGGATCTCTCTCTCTTAACGCTTGAAGTAGCGTTTGGATCACAAAGCTGGTCCAATTTGATGTCAAAATGACTGGCTTCACAGACCCTCTTCTCGGCATAAACAAGGTTTTGGATGAGGCTGAAAACGCCTGGTTAAATTTACCCTCAATAAGTTGATTGATTTAGTATATTAATAAATCTTTATCTAAGCAAGATCATTCGCTTTGCCGATAAAATGGACATGAGATTTAGGCATCACATAGTGAGAAAAAAACAGTTAGCTTTATCAACTGTTATTATTTATTTAATCGGAATTCATTGGGTTTTTGCTCGTCAGGATGTAGTACCAGGATCACGGTATACTTCTGGCAGAGCGGCTGCCATGGGGGATGCATTTATCCCATTGGCAGACGATGGAGCTGCAGGATTATTTTATAATCCTGCAGGTTTAGGAAAAGTAAAATACTTCCAACTTGAGCCTATGAACTTTCAGTTACAGGCCAACTCAGATTTTTTGAGTTCAGTGGATAGAAATTTTTATAAAGCAACGAGTTTAGGAAAGTATTAT
Organism: Bacteriovoracaceae bacterium; assembly: GCA_023250795.1. GTDB lineage: Bacteria > Bdellovibrionota > UBA1018 > UBA1018 > UBA1018 > JAHFAB01. The sequence goes on along the minus strand of JAHFAB010000252.1, from coordinate 1,913 downwards.
CCAAAAATTATTACCAAATCTCCAGCATTTCCAGGCATGTCTGCCACTATTTTTCCAAATTTTGCAGCAAGAGGTTTTGCGTTCGGCGTGTTGATGATGGACCAAATCTCAGCTACTTCTCCAGATGGCGTTAATATTCGTAATCGAAGTAAATATCTTTTTATACCCACTTTTGGAGCAGGCCTAAGGCTTGCGGGTGGTGTCATCAGACTAGGCTACAGTTTGCAGTGGGTGAATCAAGCCTCTGGCGATATCACTCTCCCCGCTTCTGAGTCTTTGGGATACAACGAAGGTTTGGCACAGGGATCTGCCATGTCACATACCCTAGGGTTAGCACTGACGTTGCCTGTGTCCTATTTACCATCTCTAAACTTTGTTGCCAGAAATTTGTTAAATGCAAAATTTGGTTCTTTTTCTATTCTTTCATTGGCTAAAAATGTGAGTGGAGTTCCAGATACAGAGCTCACTAGCTACGATGCGTCTGTGAGTATCCAAGCAAAAGTTGGGGGTGGTGGATCGGTGAATATGGTCGTTGAGTATCGAGATTTGACCAACCGTTCAGGCATTTCACTTTTTGGAAGATTATGTGCCGGGATGGAATTTAGTTTTAGAGATCAGTTTTTCTTAAGAACAGGCTGGGGTAGTGGTTATCCTAGCGCAGGACTAGGTTTGCGTAGAAAAAAAGCAGAATTTTCTCTTAGTTGGTTTAGTCAAGAGGCAGGAACAAAATATCATGAACTCAGAGATACAAGATATATTTTACACTATCAGATTCGAGCATTTTAAATGGGACTAACACTTTCTGTTTTGACTCCATACCCTGATAGAGAAGAAGTTTGGATCCGAGAACTGAGTAACACTCTTTTATTGCAAAATGATCTCAAGGTAGTAGGAAAAAATGAACAAGAAGAGAGTCAGCTACTTTTTTTAGACGAAGAAACTCCTGATTTGGAAAATGTTTTAAAAAATATAGATCGTAGGGGAAAAGCCTTGTTTTTGATCGTTCAAGAAAAGAAAAACACAGTTCCACAGGGGCTATTACAAAAAAAAGTAGATGATGTCTTGGTTTATCCCTTTAGAACAATCGAGGTTTTAGGAAAGCTACACCGTTACCAAGAGATTTTGTTGTGGGAGGAAGTATCGAGATTGAACTCTTCTTTTTCAGAACTGATCCAAGAGCTTCGTCAAGACTTGAAACTTGCCGAAAGATTGCAAAAGAAAAAACTTCCAATGAGATTTCCAGTGATAAAAGGCTTTGAAGTGCGGAGCCGGTATTTAGCTGGGATGAAATCAGGAGGAGATTATTTTGATTTAGCGGAATCCAAAGAGAGTGACCTGATATCTGTGGTTTTGACTGATTCATCTTCCTACGGGCTTTCAAGTTCAGTGATTTCTGTGCTGATGAAAGTTGCAATGAAGCTCTCGATTGACTCGATCAGATCCAGTTCAGAAACTGTCGGTAAAATTTATGGCGAGTTGATCAATGTATTGGGGGAAAAAGATCAGCTTTCACTTTTTTATGGAGTAATCAATAAAAAAGATTTGAGTTTCAAATATACACATCTTGGAGAAAATGGATTTTTTATTTCTAGCGCTAGACAGCCCTTTTCTGAAATTTCTCCTCAGGAAAAAGCACTTCAGGAGTCAAAAGCTCCCGAAAAAGTCCCAGAAAAAATCCCAGAAAAAATCCAAGAAGAATCTCTTACATTACAACCCGGTGATCGTTTAATTCTTCTTTCTGATGGGTTTATTCAGGGCTTAGGAGGCACCTCGCAGACTCTACACATATTGGATGAGTTTCGAAGTGAAGACTCTCAAGAGTTACTCAATGAACTTGCTTTCCATATCAAATCTAAACTGCCTGCAGCCCAACAGTCTATAGATGGTCTACCAGATCAGGATTGCTCTGCCTT
>JAHFAB010000251.1 GCA_023250795.1 Bacteriovoracaceae bacterium | reverse complement strand
AAGTTTCTTTGACCGCGGTGGCGAGCTTACAGAGTTATCTTCAGCACGAAAAAAAGAAGAGAAGAGAAAATAAAGAAGAGCAAGTCACGCTCGAAGCGAAAAAAGATCTTCTTCACCAGATTGAGAACAAATCCAAGACAGAGTGCGAAAAAATATTTGTCAGTCTTTCTCCGTCACTAGAAGATAAAATTTTAGGAACTGAGAAAGCGCGCGTTCTCACACCAGACAAAACCGAACTCAAACTGGTTGTTGAAGAAAAATTAATGCAGAATATCCAAAGACTCAGAGAGCTTTCGGCACATAAGAACCCAAACCTCAGTTATGCGGAAATCTTTTTGATGTCGACGGAGTTCATGCTCGAGAAAATCGACCCACAGAGGCAAGAAGAGAAGCGAGCGCAGAAACAGGTAAAGGAACAAGGAAAGAAACAAAAAGAGAAAAATAAAAGCACCCAGTCCAATCAAAATAAAGTAACCGATAGTTCTCCAGAGAATCTTGCAGTGCAAAACTCCGTCACTCCGCTGGAGAACCAAGCCACATCCACGCTCAGCACTCCCCAGAGCGCCTCTCCGGACCCCCATTTTGTCAGCGCGAAAACCCGGCGCGACACTTTACATCACGCCGATTGGCAATGTGAGCACGTCGATGAAAAAACAGGCTTGAGATGCACAAGCCGTTGGGCGCTTGAGATTGATCATTGCCAGCCCGTTGCTCTTGGGGGGTCTAGTTCTCCGGAGAATCTGCGCTGTTTGTGTCGTACTCACAACGCCTATGCGGCAGTGAAAATATTTGGGAGAGAGAAAATGGGGGATTTTTTGCCACAGACAAAATAGCGGCAGACCCCAAGTCACCATGGGCGCACTACGATCATTTTTTTCTAAACCCTATTCCGCTCTTCTGACTAAGTCCCCGACAATGATTGCGGGGATTTGTATGATCGGAGTTTTTTCAACGGGCAGAAATTTGTCTAGTCTTGCGATGGCTCCGTTGCTTTCGACATGAATGACTTTGAGTTTGGCAAAGGGGTAGGCCATGTCTTTGTAGAGTTTTTCTCCTCGGATATCATAGGTAGGGGTTTTTCTGAGTACTTCGAGCATAGCTCCATTTCGTAATCCATTTTGACTTCCCATGGTTATAAAGTAATCTTTCTGGGGAGTTTCTCCAGGGTTTCCAAAGTCGAGGCCTTTTTGGACACTATAGACGACAAAATCCTCTGCATAGAGAGAGCTTGTTGACGCTGATAAAACGCAAAGCGTTAATAAAATCCAAAAACGAAGCACGCGAATCACCTCATTTTTCCTATCGGCAAAAATGGCCTAGGCTTAATACTCGAATTTTATTTGTCAGCTCCAATAATCAATAAAAAAAAAATTAAAGTTTTTATAAAAATAACCGAGTTACTTTAGGTGGGAGCCACATTATGAAACTATTGAGTATGAAACCATTGTGTCGGAGTTTTTTTTGGATTCTTTTGCTGGTTTTCAGCCCTGTTGTTGCGCTGAGTATTAGTTATGCAACGCCGCCATTGACTGCTCCCACTCCAAGAGTCAAACCTACTCCTAGCTCCACAGCTACTCCAACAGTCAAACCTACTCCTAGCTCCACAACTACTCCAACAGTCAAACCTACTCCTAGCTCCACAACTACTCCAACAGTCAAACCTGCTCCTACCTCCACAAATACTTCAGCAGTTGCATGTCCAGCTTCACAAGAATCATATACAAGTTTTAATTCAAAAGACCCCACTTCGCCCGATGAGCAAGTAAGAAAGTTTTGTCAAATTCCCCAACTGATAGATTTGCCCTTCAAAGGTCGTTCTGGCAGTCGGTTGGGAGGTTTTTCTCCCGAATATAAATGTTGTCATGCACAAACCCCCAGCTGTGCTGCAGATCAATATTGTTGGAAGATAAAGGAAGAAGAGATTGTCAGCATAAGTACCATTCCTCAACCAAATGGTTGCAATGTATGTACACAAGAGCAACAATCACAGCCCTCCCCTCATCGGTGTCCTACTGGAGAGGACTTTAGGGAAGGTTATGATTCAAACGGCACTCCCTTATGTTGCAATAGTTCAGAGACGGCAATAAGAGAGGGTGAAGCGTATTTACTCAGGTGTGCACCTAAAGCAACAACTCATGAAACTGTAGGATCTCATGAAACAGCAACTTGTGTCACGAGAGGAGTTCAGGGCGGCTCTACATCAAGTACACTTGCAATAAATGGTGTTCTGAGGTGTGGTCGTGAGACTTTTATGAATAATGGACGTCCCACAACTTTCCCCTTTGGACTTTGGGCGCAATCCTGTACGCCCTCTTGTCCAGCCGGAAAGACTCCTTCATTTGTTAGTGGTGGCGAAAGTTGTAAGGCAGAAGGTTTAGGTTGCACGTGTAGCCCGATTGCGCAATGCAGCGTTCAAGAGGTCGAGGCTCCAGGGGGCGTAGCTCTTCCTGGTTACTATCGAGCAACAAGCGCTGGAAATTATTTATATTCAGGGGGAATATTTTCTAATCAAGCGGGGTATAGCTGTCATTTTGACTGTATCTAGCTGTAATATGTCACAACCCGTCGATAAGCTGAGAGAGAGGAGGGGTCCGTGACTGAACAGACAGGTGAAATACAGGGCAAATACATTCCCATTGATATCCAAAGCTTTAGGAACGTGACGCGTGACATTAGTTTTGACATCTATCTCAAATTATCAGGGGATAATATTGCGCACGTTTTTTCGCGCTCCACTGGATTAGATTATAAGAGGTTGGCTCAGTACATTCAAAAAGGGATTCGAGAACTCTACATTCGTGTTGAGGACGAAGACGCCTATAAAATTTTTATTTCTGCTACGACTGATTCTATTTTCAATGACCCAAGAGTTTCTCCTGAGAAAAAAACCGCAACGCTCTTGAACATGACAGAACAAAATATGTCTGAACTTTTTTCGCAGTTTAATATTGCTGAAGAGACTGCACATAAAGCCCAGACGGTTGTTCGCAGTTACGTAAACCTAATGATAGAGAGTCCGAAAACCTTAGGGATTATTTTGCAACTGGTTTCTCATGGGGAATATCTTTACTACCATTCTATAGCGGTCTCGATTTTTAGTATGTTTATTGCCAAGGCTTCCGGGCAGTTTCATCAAAAATTTATGGAAACGGTTGGAATGGGCGGATTTTTACACGATATAGGTTCAACGCAAATTAAAAAAGAAGTGGTTTCAAGTCCTACTGCACTTACTGAGGAACAATGGTGTGAGATGCGATCGCATACGCAGTTGGGTTTACAAATGATTCAAAACACCCCAGGTATTCCAGCAGAAGTTTGTTACATCGTTTACCAGCATCATGAAAAAATGAATGGGAAAGGATATCCCAACGGGATATTTGGCCCCAATATTTATTACCCGGCAAAAATCGTGGCCATTGCAGATGCACTCAGCGCTCTGATTAGTAAACGCCCATTTCGGCCCGCTTATTCTGTAAAAGAAGCCATTGAGATCATTCGAACAGAAGAGGGTCATTTTGATAAAGAGCTGGTAAAGCTGCTCCCTGCGATATTTTTGAAATAACGCTTATGTGTGGTATGCACACTTGCGGTGCCTCAGATGAAGCTGATTTACAAATTGATCATTATCCTATTAATCACACTTGAGTTATCGGCACGAGCTGACTCCTATCGGCCTTTAGATCATCTCTGGTTTGGGCTACGGGATTTGCCAGATCAGCAGAACATCATTATTTTTGAATTAGGTTCCTTCGCCACTCTGATCGCCTTAGGGTTAGATCAGTCTGTAAAGGATTTTTTTCAAGGGCAGAATCGGCTTCAAGGCTGGGAGGGGGTTGGAAATTTCTGGGGCTCAGGGATAGTTTCTTCTGGGATTGGAGTTGGAACTCTAGCTTTTGGATTGTTTTTTTCAAAACCTCATGAAGTGAGTTCGGGGAAAGCTCATCTAGAAGCCTTTTTGATGGACATCCTTGTCGTCAATGCATTGAAATATTCAGTCCAGAGAACGCGTCCAGACGAAAGTGATCAGTTGTCATTTCCTTCGGG
>JAHFAB010000250.1 GCA_023250795.1 Bacteriovoracaceae bacterium | reverse complement strand
AAGGCGCTTCGATGTCCCACTTGCTTCCTCCTGATGGAATGAAAACTCCTAATACTGCAGAATAAACAGCGATCAATAGAGGATATGTATTTTGGGTGGTGTATGAAACAAAAAAATGGGAGAGCTGATCGACTAACCCTGTACCGGTGATCATTCCAAAAATAAAAGCATAAAAAGGGTATTGGATCAAAATTCCGCTGACTGATGGTACTGCTTGGCTCACAGCTCTCCCAAATCGCTTCGGTCTCCAATGGAGAAGTAGTCCCAGGGTGATAAAAATGAGATTGTATGTATTCAAATCGAGTGCAGCTAAGACCCCCTGTGGAGAGGATCTGAAAACATGAATGAGATAAAACCCTAAAAGACATGCCACAGTGAGGTTCAAAAAAGGGCTGTACTCTAACCACTCACCTGGTTTTTTCCTGGACTCTAGATCAAAGCGGAGAGGCTCAAGATGAATCCCGTAGTTTTCAGCAGTCTTTGCTCTGTTCGAGTCTGGTGCAGAAAAATAAGCGATGAAGACCGAGACTCCAATCAAACAAATGATCATCCAAAAAGTTCCCCAAGTTATCAGGGTTTGTGAAAGAGGGATCACTCCGCTGATTGCTAAGAGTTTTGGAGGAATTGTGGATTGGGTTGCCATCATCAGCGCCGCAGAAGATGAAAATCCAAGAGCCCAAACTGCGCCGAGCCCCAAGTAAGCGGCCGCAGCCGCGGCTCGATAATCCATGCCTCTGATTTTACGGGCACATTCTCTGGCCAAAAGACCACTAAAAATCAAACTAAATCCCCATGAGAGGAGTGAGGTGGTCATCGAAAAAAAGGCAATAAATGCCACGGCACTTTTTGGGGTTTTAGGCCTGGAAGCTAACCACTGGATGCATTTGTAAATCCAAGGAGACGACGCCACAACGTAGCCTCCAATAAGTACCATGATCATTTGCATTGTGAAGGGGATTAGCGACCAAAAAGATTTTCCTCCTTCTAGGGCGAGGTTTTCAGGACTGATTCCAAGGCTGATTCCAATGAAAAAAACAATGATAATTCCTAAAAAAGCAAACACAAGGGCATCAGGAAACCATTTCTCACTCCAATTAGCTAAACCCACCCCAGATTTTTCTAAGAATGCAGTTTTTCTCATAGCAGCAAAATTCCTTTCTTTATAAGTGAAATGATTAACGGGCTAATTTTGTAATCTTTCGCACCAATTTTCTAAGTGATGGCGCTGGTTCTGATTCGAGATATCTGTGGAGGTCAATAATGAGTTTTTTTTGAAATTCTAAAATTTTTTTAAAAACGGTCTCTTTTGTGAGTTTCTGGTCTAACGAAAAATCACAGGCTTCCTTACGTAAGATGGCACCGGAAATGCTCAGAATCATACTCTCTCCATTCACTCCAGCATCAATTTCATTTCCAAGTTGAATAAGATTAGAAATAGCCACTTCTTTGAATTCATTGAAGAGCCAAATCAAATCGAAGAGATCTTTTTCACTACAACGGCTGACGAGTGTAGCTGCTTTCATTTTCAGTAAGGTATGGAGATCTACAATGCAAATTCCATTTTTTAATGTGATTGTTTTACCTACACGAAAGAGATTTGGGTCTTTTACACAAGTGATAGTAAATCGATGATCTTTGAGTTGGCAAGTAGTGTGAAAATACTGTTGGGTTTTATACGGCTCATGAAAAATAACACCGAGTGACGCCAGAGATTCTATGGCTAGGACTGTGGCAGTCTGGCTTTTCTCGTCCTGGGTAAAAAGATCAAGATCGTCTGAACGTCTGTGACAAGCATAAAATCCAGCAAGTGCTGTACCTCCCGCAAGCACACAGCCATGAACCCCTAGCGAGAAGATGTGATGGAGGCTTTGTAAAAGGGATTTTTTCAGAGTCTTTTCCGCAAGATTAAGTTGCGGTGGCTTTAACTGTATTTTTGGTGAATCAGCCATAGTCTCTCATATTCTTGTCGTCTTTCAGGTCTTAGATAGTTTTTATAATGGTGAAATCGTTTCCATGTTCTACTTCCTGCAATTTTCGCTGCTTTGTAGATGCCAAAAACTTGAACCAGGCGAGCCAAAGCACAAAGATCCCCTTTTACTAAAGCAATCAAAAAATCTTCTAGACTGGGGAAGAGACGATCCCAGAGAAGTGAGGTTTCTATCGTTTTGAGAGAAGCTTCATTTTCAAAACTAGAGATTGGACTTAATAAATCATCCACCTTAATGTTCATGCCTTTAGCCAATCGTCCCAGGTGGGTGGAACCGATGTTAATTTCTGATTGAGGGTTATTTTTTGCTTTTATAAACCAGAGCGAAACGGTCTGGCGACTGACACCGGCAAGCCTTGCGATATCCGTTTGCGACAGTCTTTTGAGTCGGCTGATGATTTCTAAAGTGTTCATATTCATGACGCGTGTGCTCTAACTTAAATGTAACCATTCAATAAAATTTTGTCAATAAAAATTGACAAAATTTTAATTTAATATAATTATATCAATACATTAATAAATATTTTAAAATAAAAAAATAGATGAGTGAGGTATGCGGTTGCAGCGCAGGTGGAACTCGCATATGACTTCTTCGGAGGTTTCTCACTTATGTTCGGAAGACTGATCCCACGCGAAGGAAAATTTTTTGATTTGTTTAACCAAAGTTCAAATTTATTGGTCGAGGCGGCTTTAGAGTTTCGCAAATTATTAGACGATATTCCTCATTTGGAGAGTAGAACTAGAGCCATCAAAGATATCGAGCACAAGGCAGATGATGTGACCCATAAGACGATTGAGCTTTTACATAAGACATTTATTACTCCTTTGGATCGAGAAGACATTCATTCTTTGATCTGTAAGTTGGATGATATTGTGGATTTTTTAGAAGCAGCTTCACAGAGAATATTTCTTTATGGAATTACAGAGATCCCTACTGAGGCAAAAAACTTAGCTGATGTATGTATTCAGTCTGTCGAGCTAGTGAAAAAGGCAGTTCACGGATTGGCAGATCTAAAAAACTCAGATCAAATCATCAAAAACTGTGTAGAAATTAATCGCTTAGAAAACGAAGCTGACTCTATTTTGCGAGCAGCTATGGCAAAACTTTTCAAAGAGGAGCCAGACACAAGACAATTGATTAAGATCAAGGAAATTTATGAACTATTAGAAACTGTCACCGACCGGTGTGAAGATGTGGCGAATTTGCTCGAAGGAATTGTTTTGGAGTACGCCTAAGCAGTTATGGAATACACTTATTCATTTATAGTTTTTGTCGTGATTGTAGCTTTGGCTTTTGACTTCATGAATGGATTTCATGATGCCGCTAATTCGATTGCGACGATTGTTTCGACTCGAGTCCTGAGACCCCAATGGGCTGTGGCGTGGGCCGCATTTTTCAATTTTATTGCCTTTCTCTTTTTTAGTCATCACAGTGTTGCTACCGCCATTGGTAAAGATATTGTGGACCCTGCTATGATTGATCCATTGGTTGTGTTTGCTGGATTATTTGGAGCCATCGCATGGGATGTGATCACTTGGTACTATGGGATCCCTTCGAGTTCTTCTCATGCATTGATAGGAGGGCTGGCAGGCGCTGCAGTGGCTAAGGGTGGAGTCCATGTTTTGAAAACCCATGGATTTACAAAAATTGGTGTTTCCATTGTTCTTTCCCCACTTTTAGGTTTTGTTTTGGCTTTTCTATTCATGCTGCTTATTTCCATCTTTTTTTTCAGAGCGACACCTAAACGTCTAGACCGGTGGTTTCGCAGACTCCAATTGATCTCAGCCGCCCTGTATAGTTTAGGTCACGGGGGTAACGACGCTCAAAAAACGATGGGAATTATCACAGCTCTTTTATTTTCTGCGGGGATGCTTGGACCCAACTTCCAGATCCCCATTTGGGTTGTTTTGTCATGCCAAGTGGCTATGGGTTTGGGAACCTTGTTTGGAGGTTGGAGAATTGTGAGAACCATGGGTATGAAAATCACAAAACTTAAACCCGTCGGAGGATTTTGTGCTGAAACTGGAGGTGCGCTCACTTTGTTTTTAGCTACTTC
>JAHFAB010000249.1 GCA_023250795.1 Bacteriovoracaceae bacterium | reverse complement strand
TTCTTTGTAAAGATTCTAATTTATCAATTATTTTTAATTTCTGAAGATCTGTGAGATTTCTCGCATAGCGGTCTACGATCGAAATTCCTAAAGTAGATAATTCTTTGTAGATTTGGAGTTCTGATATTTCAACCTCTTGAGTCCGTCTAATTTCTTCTGCCATCTCAGGAACGCTGAGGAGTCCGACTCGTGTTCTGTAATACTCATATCTTCTTGCAGCTGGTGCATCCGATCTTAAGAAAAAATCAAGAGAGATTTCTCTCAGTCGATGGAGGATGACTTGAGGGTCAGAGCTGGTTTTTACGACCATTACAAATCCATAATAAGTCAACAGATCAAAGGTTCTAGATTCTGAGAATCCCCACTTACGCACAAATGCTTTTGTATCTCTATCCGCGAGGGGTTTATTGAGAAGATCAAATATTTCTGATTCTAATTCATAAATCCCTTTGGGGATTTCCTTTCCATTTACTCTGTCACCGAAAAGTTTTATTAGTTTGGTTACAGGATCTTCTGATCCGATAAGAGCTTCAGGTAATCTTTCGAAAAAATAATCACAAAAATGTTTATTAGTTAAAGTAAACGTTCTCCCAGGAGGAGTTTGTGCAGGTTCACTTGCGAGGGATTGGAACATGTGAGCAGACAGTGTGATAAAAATAAAGAGAGCCGAAAAAAAAGGGTTCTTTAAAAATATCGTTAAAAATATGGTTTTCATGTGAGAGTATTTTGGTATCATATCTAATGCCTCAAAAATGAGCACATGAGTTTATATCATATTAGTATATTGTTTTGATACATTAATATGATATAAAGTAATTTTATTGATTTATGTTTGGATCTACTTCGTCAGGCGAAGTAGCGGCTATTTTCTTCACTATTTGAGAAGTTTCTGAGGCGCTCTTCCCCAGAAACCAGTTAAAAATCCAGCCATTTAAACGATTGAAAACACTCGATTGGACTTTTTACACTCAACTTTCCGGATGAAAATGAGTTGCGCAAATGTAAAACCGTTTGTAAAGCAAACAAGGGGGAAAGTTTTTCCGCATAGTATTTCAATGAAGTCGAAATATGAGTGTCGCTGCATTTTGCTTCCACGAGACCGAAAAGTTTCTGATCTCGCACTAGTGCAAAATCAACTTCTCTTCCGTCCTTGTCGCGGATGTAGCGCAACTCATATTCATATCCCTCTGAGTCTTCTCGAAATTGAAGTTCCTTGAGTAAGCTGGTGGCTACAAGATTTTCAAACCTTGCTCCCTCATCTCCAATCACGTCGGAGTTGTCATAGAAAAATACTTTTGGAGGCTTTAAAACAGCCCTAGGTATGTCACGAGTGATGGGACGTACAACAAAAACTAAATACATCCTCTCTAAAATAGCGAGCCAATTTTTTGCTGTGACAGGAGAAATCTGTAGCTCATTTGCAATAGAGTTGAGGACTATGGGACTCCCTACTCGATGCCTCAGTAAATCTACAAAAAGTGAGAGAGTTTGTATGTCGTGCAATCCCTCGAGATCTCTCACGTCGTCTTTGAGTACTTTATCAAATCTTTCTTTTCTCCATCGTCTGGCTTCAGTTTCTGATCCATCTAAGAAGGGCTCAGGAAATCCACCCAAAGTCATGAGGCGGTCTAATCCATCTTTTAGGGTGATGCCCTTAGGGAGTTCGGAGAGGGTGAAAGGGTGAAGTCTCCAATAGTGATATCGTCCTAAGAGAGAATCTCCCCCTCTACGGTAAACATCAAGTCTTGCGCTTCCCGTAACTAAATACCTGTGATCATGTTTAGTTTTATCAAAAACGCCCTTGATCCAGTTTTTCCATCGTTTATATTTATGTAATTCGTCAAATACAATGAGTTCGTTTTCTTCACCCCAAAGGTGGTTTAATATTTTCTTTCGATCTGAATCAAAGTCCCAGTCAAAATAAATGCCATTTCTATTAGTTTTGTACGGAAAATCTTTTATTATATTTTCTGCAAGAGTTGTTTTTCCACATTGTCTGGGACCTCCAACAAAAACCATTTTTTTTTGGAGGTCTCTGATAATGAGGGGGTGTAAGTATCTGTACATTTTTACTTCCTTCTCTTTAAAAAATAGACCTGGCTGTTTTTTAGTGCACTATAAAACAGACGCGTCTAATTTTTAGTGTACTATAAAACAGCCATAATTGCAAAACCGATATTTTCAGTCTTCTATCGCGTGGCGCATCAATCCTATTCCCTTGCCCTTAGCGATTGCCTGCAATAAGGTGTCTGCAATAACTGATCTTAAAGAAAGGAAAATTTTATGCGTTATGCAGATCCAAATACCCCGGGTTCCGTGGTCGAATTTAAAAAAGAATATGGTAATTACATCGGAGGAAAATTTGAAGCCCCGGTGGAAGGGCAGTATTTCGATGCCATTTGCCCAGTCAATGGCAAGCCCTACACCAAAGTTCCCAGATCACAAGCCAAGGATATTGATCTTGCTTTGAACGCGGCTCATGCGGCTTTTCCCGCATGGAGCAAAACATCGGTGACTGAACGTTCCAGTATTTTACTGAAAATTGCGGATCGAATGGAAAAAAATCTTGAAAAGCTTGCAGTGGCTGAAGTTTGGGGCAACGGGAAACCCGTGCGCGAGACATTGGCAGCGGATTTGCCCTTAGCCATTGATCATTTCAGATATTTTGCGGGCGTGATTCGTGGTGAAGAGTCTGGGATGGCTGAACTCGATGCGAATACAGTTTCATATCATATCCGTGAGCCGCTCGGAGTGGTGGGGCAGATCATTCCATGGAATTTTCCTCTTCTCATGGCTGCTTGGAAACTCGCTCCGGCGTTAGCAGCCGGAAATTGCGTAGTTTTGAAACCCGCTGAACAAACTCCCGTTTCGATTTTAGTTTGGGCAGAACTTGTTGGGGATTTATTACCCAAAGGCGTTCTCAACATTGTCAATGGCTTTGGTGTTGAGGCAGGCAAACCGCTGGCCTCTTCTCCCAGAGTTGCAAAAGTCGCTTTTACCGGAGAGACCACAACAGGGCGTTTGATCATGCAATATGCCTCTGAAAACATTATACCGGTGACGTTAGAATTGGGCGGCAAGAGCCCCAATATTTTCATGGCTGATGTCATGGATAAGGACGATGCATTTTTTGATAAAGCCCTTGAGGGTTTTACAATGTTTGCACTCAATCAGGGAGAAGTCTGCACTTGTCCGTCTAGAGCTCTGATCCAAGAGTCGATCTATGACAAGTTTATGGAAAAGGCGTTGGATCGCGTGTCTAAAATAAAGTTGGGACATCCTCTGGATTCCTCCACCATGATGGGAGCTCAGGCTTCGCAAGACCAAATGGAGAAAATTCTCTCCTATATCCAAGTGGGAAGAAATGAAGGAGCGAAGTTAAGGGCAGGCGGAAGCTCGACAAAAGTGGTGGGTGCTGAAGGCGGATATTACATGCAGCCGACAGTATTCGAAGGCGTGAACTCTATGCGGATTTTCCAAGAAGAGATTTTTGGTCCGGTTGTCGCTGTGACTAAGTTCAAAACTCAAGAAGATGCTCTCAAGCTTGCAAACGAAACTCTCTACGGTCTTGGAGCGGGAGTTTGGACGCGCAATATTCATTCGGCGTATGAGCTCGGTCGACAGATTAAGGCTGGGCGAGTGTGGACCAATTGCTATCACCTCTATCCTGCGCATGCAGCATTCGGTGGGTACAAGCAATCAGGTCTAGGTCGCGAAACCCATAAGATGATGCTTTCGCATTATTCGCAGATTAAGAATTTATTAGTCTCTTATGATCCAAAGCCGATGGGTTTTTTCTAAGACCACGTGGGCTTTAAGAAGTTTGAGTTGAGAGGCGATCGAGCGTGAACACTTCTTGTTTCGTGGGGCAGGACCGCGTGCCTGCCCCCATTTCTCCAAACTCTGATGGCACGATCCCTCGTGTAGGAGCTACGGCCGGTGCGATGGAGCTGATTTTGCAGCTTCGTAAAATGCACGGTCCACTCTTGTTCCATCAGAGTGGTGGGTGCTGTGATGGCTCGGCTCCGATGTGTTTTCCTCGTGAAGAGTTTAAGGTGGGTGG
>JAHFAB010000248.1 GCA_023250795.1 Bacteriovoracaceae bacterium | reverse complement strand
GAAAACTGATGAGCCAAGAGGCCCACCGGATGGGGCTTTTACCGAGTGATGAAGAAGTCCGAGAAAAAATCATGGAAATGGATGTTTTTAAAAAAGAGGGACAGTTTGATGTTGTCAAATATCGCCAACTTTTAGAGGCAAATCGTTACTCTCCGGGAAGTTTTGAAAATTTGATGCGCAATGACATTTCTCTCCAAAATTTCGAAGAATTTTTGAAAAATCGAGTTCGAGTCTCAGAAACTGAAATGAAGAGGGAGTTTCTTCTCACTAACGACAAAAGAGACATCAAGTACGTTCTTTTCACGCTGGAGTCTGGACGTAAGGCACTGGCTGGACTAGAGAGTGAAAAAGACCCAAAAACTGCCTCAAAAACTACACCAAAAATGCCACCAAAAATTACTCCAAAAATATCTCCAAAAATTACAGACGACGAGATTCGTAAAAACAATGAAAAACTAGCCGATCAAGCTTTGGCACTGCTCAAATTAGATGATAAGACCAAAGAAAAATCTAAAAAGGACTCTAAAACTGACAAGAAGGAAACTAAAAACAAAGCAGATTTAGCTTTGAATCAGCTTTTGAAGCCCTATGGTTTAGAAGTAAAGGCGACAGGGCTAGTAACTAATTCATCGCGTTATCTTTCTGGGGTGGGTGAGGTGCCAGTTCTTTTTGCTGATGCCTTTGACCAGAAAAACGGGCTGGATCCAAGATTAGGGGGAAAGGCAAAAAAGTATGTGATTCCTGCTGGAATATTAGTGGCTTTGGTAAATCAAAGTGAGAAGCCTGATCTTACCAAACTTGGTTCTGAAAAAGAGGAGCTCATCAAAAAATTGACCTCGCGTAAGGCACAAGAATTGAACCTGAGCGTGATCAAGCAGCTCAATACAAAAGCAAAAATAGAGCGCAACCCCCAGATTGTAGACGGCAAAGAGGACCCAAGTGGGCAGGCGCCATACGATGACGGGTGAAAAAACTATACAGAATCCATCACTTCATTGCCCAGCATATGTCTTGCAATGATGAGTCTTAGGACCTCATTAGTTCCCGCTCCGATTTCCATGAGCTTCGCATCTCTCATGTATCTTTCGACTGGAAATTCTCGGGTGTATCCATAACCTCCCAAGATTTGGATGGCGTCCAGCGCTACTTGGGTGGCCATTTGGGCGGATTGGAGTTTCGCCTTCGCTGCCATCATCGAAGCTTCTCGATCTTTGATAACGCCTAGATCCCACATTTTTGCTGCGGTATAGGTGAGTGTTCGACAAGCTTCATACCATGCCGATGCTTCCGTGAGCTTTTCCTGAATTTGCTGAAACGATCCAATTGGACGGTTAAACTGTTTTCTTTCTTTTGCGTATTGTGTGGCGAAATGAATCGAGGAGCGGGCGATTCCCAGAGAAATCCCTGAAATCGTGATCCTTTCAATATCTAGATTCTGCATGAGCATTTTGACACTCTCGCCTTCTTGTCCAACGCGTTGAGAGAGGGGAACTTTGCAGTTAGAAAAAACCAGTTCTCCGGTAGGAGAAGCTCGCATCCCCATTTTCGAGAGTTTTTTTCCAGCCGAAAATCCTACCATACTTTTATCAATGATGAGTGTGGTGATGTCTTTTTTTGTCTCTCCAGTTTTAGCATAATTATAAAAAACATCTCCTACGGGGCCATTGGTGATGAAGGTTTTGGTCCCGTTTAAAATATAGAAGTCACCTTGTTTTACTGCTTTTGTTTTCATTCCAAGGGCGTCAGAGCCTGAACCGGGCTCTGTCATTCCCATCCCCCCAATCCATTCGCCACTGAGGAGTTTGGGGAGGTATTTTTTCTTTTGGTCGGCGTTTGCGTTTTTTGCAATTTGGTTCACACACAAAATAGTGTGGGCCAAATAGGAAAGTGTGGTCGAAGCATCAACGGCGCCCATCTCTTCCATTGCAAGTGTAGCGGCGACAGCATCGAGACCTGCTCCTCCCTCTTTTTCTGGAACTAAAATCCCGAGCAATCCCAGTTCTCCCATTTTATAAAAAGACTCGCGGTTAAAGCCCTCTTCAGCATCCAGTTTTTCAATTTTAGGTGCTAATTTTTCACGAGAAAATTGACGCACCGTCTCTTGGATCATGCGATGTTCGTCAGAAAAGTACCACATAGAGATGACTCCTTTGTTTGTCCGTGTAATACTCATACCATGTTCGAGAGAGATAGAAAACGACATCTCATACAAATTATTGTGAATTATTGGGAAATAAAACCCGCACAACTGGGCGAGCATTTGGATGAGATTTTTCGAAAAGGAATATCGCACATTACAAGTTTTGTGCCGTGGCAAGCGGTCGAATCGGATGTTTCCCATTCGTTGCAGAAATTTCTGCAAGCTTTGAGCGAGAGGAAAATGTCGGTTTCTTTGATTTTGACTCCAGAAGTCGGGGTGCATTATCCCTACTCTGGTTTGCCAAAAGATCTATTTTCAAAAACAGAATTTAGAGCAAAAAATACAAAATCTGAACCTTTCTTAGTCTCTTTGCCGCCGAATGCTTTTTACCTGCCTTCACTTTTATCTCCCGAATTTACCAAGAGGTATCACAATTATTTGAGCAGGCTAGATCATCTATTTTCTGAGATGGGAAAAAGTCCTTCTAAAATTTTAGAAAGTGTTTCGTTTATTTTAACGGGGAGTTTTTGGAAGTACTATCATGACTCGCAGCTCGGTCCATTGGGTGAGGTTACTGGGGATTTTTCCAATGCTGCTAAGTCAAGTTTCAGACAGCATCTAGATTTATTTTATTCACAAAGAGAGTTTGCAGATTCGAAACAGAGCACGTCCAATCGTTGGAAGACACAGTCATTAGAAAATCAAAATTATTCTATTTTTCTTCAGCAATCAGAAGAAGTGTTTCGAAACAGAACTCGGCAATCTGTCAAAAGAAAAGCAATTCCAGTTGATGTTGAATCTATAGAACTTCATACGCCAGAAGCCGATCCCATAATGAATTATTCTCATTTTTTCCAACTCATTTCTAGATCTAAAGCTGATTTTAGTTTATTTTCCTCATTGCTTGATCATACTGTGAGCCAGAAAAGTGATCAGAATGCATTTGTTCATTGGACTGGTTTGGGTGGATTTCAAACGCTTACGGATTCTGAAAAACAATTTCTCATTCTAAAGTCTTTGTTATTTATGGGGGGGCTGAAAGGCGGTTTGTTAATAGATGAGCCAGAGTGGTTTTCCTTGTCTCAAGCTTTTCGAACTCGGGTTGAAAAATTAGTTCATATGATAGGCCAATGTGATTTGCGTTTGAAGACTCAGGTTTTATATTTTACTCAGCATTTATGGTCTAATAAAACCGTGGATTGCTCTGAAATGATGCATCGAATGGGAGTTCATGCAAGAGTGCTTGCGTCTTTAGATTGTTTAGAAGAGGAGCGCGAGGCAGCACTTTTGGTCGTTGATCCCTCTACGATTTTAACTCGAGAAATGATTCAGAAAATGACCCGCTGGGCTGTCACAGGACGTGTTTTAGTTCTGCCTAGGAATTCTCATTATACAGATTTTGCCAGAGATGAAATTGAGAATATTTTAAAGCTCGAAAAGAAGTCTGAAATTTCTTTGGGTGTGAATTACTCTTTACATTCATTAGAGGAAGGACAGGTTATTCTCTATGAGTGTGAGCCGCTTAATCGTGGGTTTGGTCATACGTTTTTGAATTCGATCCTTTCCTTAGCCGGGGTTTCGAGTCTTTGTAATGTCAGTGATGGGCGAGTGCAAGCTGTTGCTTTTCATACAAGACAAAATGGTTTCGGACTTTTCTTGCTTAACGATCATTCTAAAATGGTCACCACTCAGCTTTTATTCCCCAATGAAGTGACTGTTTCCGATCTTACTGCTGCATTCTCAAATGGAACGACTGCTCCAACGGAGACCACTCCTGAACCCTCCAATCGCTATACTTTGGACGTCCCTCCTTTTGGAGTGATCCCTCTTTTTGTTGAGGGAGCGAACGATTTGGTCATAGAACGTCATCTGGCTGCCTCCACAGCCCATTTATTGAAATCTCAAGTGCAAACTGCTGCTCAAAA